>DATABT010000739.1:0-2732 GCA_036259455.1 Longimicrobium sp.
CCCCATTGCCGCCCGCCGCGCGACGGCGACGCCGCGCTCCGCGTCCACGCGCCAGCGTGCATCCGCCGGTGCGTCCATGCGCGCCAGGGCGATGCCGGGGCCGCCGTGGCACCAGCCGTCCGCGAAGGTTGGCGGGTCCCAGCGCAGGTCCGGCCAGTTCGCCGCGGCCTCGTCGTACCGCGCATGCTCGTGCGCGGCGGCCTTTTCGGCGGCATCGCGAAAGCGCGGCTCGCCGGTCGCGCGTGCCAGGCGCGCCAGGGCCAGCACGATGCCGGCGGTGCCGTGCGCCATTCCCGTCAGGATGCGGTCGTCCAGCGTGGCCCAGGCGCGGCGGCCGTCCGGCGCGGCCGTCCGCCCGTCCAGCAGCGCGTCGCCGCACGCGACGGCGAGCTTCCGCGCGCGATCGCCATCCGCGCGCAGCACGGAAAGCAGCGTCCCCGCGCCGCCGCCGATCACGTCGAAGCTGCGCGTCGCCAGGATGGACGCGGGATCGAGCGCATCCAGCAGCCGGCCGGCGGGCGCGCGGGCGAGCTCGGGCGCGTTCAGCAGCGCCGCCGTGCGCGGGAGCGCGTAGAGCAGGCCCGCCATCCCCGCGAGCCCGTGCGGCGCCACGCCCAGCCGGTCCGGCGCGGAGGTGATGGCCCCGACCTCCGCGTCCAGCGCATCCATCAACTCGATCGCGATCGTCCGCGCCTCCACGTCGCCCGTTGCGCGGGCGAGGGCGGCGAAGAAGAGGGCGATGCCGGCGCGGCCCTCGAACAGGTCCGGGCCCGTCACCTCGATGCGGAACCTGCCCAGCGCGGCGTTCTTGCGCAGCGACAGCCAGTACGGCGTGCCGTCCACGCCGCGGATGGCCGCGCGCCGCAGCTCCGCGCCGATGCGCAGCGCCTCCTCCACCATCGCGTCTCCCGACATCGTGCGGACGCCGTCGGGCGCCGGAGCGGGGGCGGAGGGCGGCGCGTGCGACTCCATCTCCGTGCGCGTATCCAGCGACGCCAGCACCGTCCCCACCTGCACGCCAAGGTCGTCGTCGCCCATGCGGGCAAGGCGCGCGCGCACGTCGTCCAGCGCGGGGCGCAGGATGACGCCGGAGAGCGGGCCCAGGTCCGTCTCCAGCGCGGCGCCGTCCGCCGTGGCCGTAAAGTGCGGCGCGTCCTGCGCTTCCAGCGCCATGCGCTCGACGGCGAGCGCGGGCCAGCTGGCGGGCGGCGCGTCGAAGTGCAGGTGGTCCGCGACCAGGCCGTCCAGGCGGATGGACCGCAGCACCCCGTCGCGCAGGGCGTCCGGCGTGGCGGCGGCCTGCAGCGCCAGGTAGTAGGCGTAGGTGGGGCGGATGACCATCCGCACGCGCAACCCGTCCAGCATGGGCAGCAGCGCCGGAAGCCGTTGCGCGGCGGCGCGATAGCCATTGCGGAAGCCGCGCGCGACGGCGGGCTGAAAGTGCTCGGGATAGAGGGGCTCGCCGCGCAGCGTGGGCGCGTTGGGGCCGGGCGCGCGCTCCGTGTGCGCCAGCGCCAGCTCCATCAGATCCGTATTCGGATGCCGCCATTCCGGCACCGGCCGCCGCGACGGCTGCGGATCGACGGCGCCCAGCCCGCTCACGTCGAACGCGCGGCCGTCCTCCGCGCCCATCCAGTACGGCAGAAAGCCCGTCCGCAGCACGGATTCGTCCATGCGCACACGGCTGGGCGCGCCGGGGAGCCGCGGATCGACGACGGGGTGCAGCAGCGTCTCCAGGTCCACCAGCGTGGGGTACGCGCCCGCCGCGACCAGGTTCTCGTAGTGGCAGTCGTTGGTGCCCAGCGCGTACGTCAGCGCGAGCAGGATTCCCAGCCGCTCGTGGTACGCGTCCGCCTCCTCCGCCGTCTCACAAGCCGCCGCCTCAATGCACTCCATCCATCCGTATCCGCCACGGTCCACCACGCGCGCCGGACGCATCCCGCCCGACGGCGCCACGTCGTCGAACGCGGCCAGCAGGTCCGCCCACACACGCTCGCCCGCCACGTCGCGCGGCTTGTAGACCACCCTGGCGCCGGACGCGAAGGTGAGGATGGACACCGACCGCCCGCCGCGGTGCGCGTCGGAGAGCCCCATCCGCACCGCCTCCACCGGGCCGCGCGCGCCGAAGGCATCCGCCAGCGCATCGGCGTCCGCGTCCAGCCGCGCCAGCATTTCCGCCGTGGCGTCGATCCACTGGCGCCGGATGGTCGCCATCAGCCGCGCGAGGACGGGGTGCGCCAGCAGCAGTTCCCGCCATCCGCCGGACATCAATCCATCGAGGAATCCGCCGTAGACGTCACGCCCGACCTGCCCCGTGGCGGCCTGAAAGAGCCGGTCGAGCGCGGAGAGGCGGGGATGGCGGTAGATGTTGAACTCCTGCAGCAGCACCGCGTGCGTCACGGTGAACAGCCGCTGCAGCAGCGCGCGCTGCACCTTGCCCCGCGCCGCGTCCGTGAACCGCGCGAAGCTCGCCATGCGCGCCAGTTCCGCGGACGCGGACGCCACGAACGGCGCCAGCGCGTCCTCGAACGCGATCGGCGCGCCGGGCTCCGTGAAGCGCGATTCGGTGGATGACGATGCGTGCGCCGCCGCCATCATCGCGCGCAGGTCGTTTGCCCAGGCGGGGAGCGGCGCGCCCTCGCGCAGGCGGACGGGGCCGAGTGCGGGGAGAACGCGCGCCTCGTCGAGGCCCTCCCACGCGAGGCGGCGGCGGAAGCGCTCCGCGTCGTGGC
>DATABT010000740.1:0-4913 GCA_036259455.1 Longimicrobium sp.
CGGGCAGAGTTTTCCTGATCGCGCTTCGGGTACCCGGTCCGCTGGGTTCAGCGAGGCTTTGGCGGGAATTGTCTCCCAAAAAATTTCTCATGAGCCCCTGCCGCGCGCCGTCTCCTTCGCCCGTTGCCGGCATCCCGACACAGGCACCGCACCCGGCCGTCGCGAACGCCGTCGCCTTCCCCGGGCCGCCTCTGCCGCCGCGCTCCACCGGTGCAAAGCTACACGCGCGGCGCGGCGGACGAAACGGCGTCGCCGTGAACCCGCGAATCCGTGCAGCGAAGACGCCGCCCGGTGCAGGGAGGCCCGGAGTTCCGTGCAGGGGAGGGATTTCCTGCGTCCGCCGCGCCTCCGCCGGGCCCTGGACGCACTTCCCTGCACCGACGGATGCGTTCGCTGCAGATGCGTGGCGCGGCCGGCGGCGCGATGGCAGGGTGAGGCCGCGGTTCGACGCGGACCGTGTGTCATCCACCCCCTCTGGAGCCTGCCGGGATGAACATCGTCTCTTCCATCGCACGAACCTGCGCCGCCTTCGCCGCCTTCGCGGCGCTGGCCGCCACCGTTTCCGCCGCCCTCCCCGCCCGGGAAGCGCTTCCGCGGGCCGTGGAACCGCCCGGGCAGACGCCGCGCGACCAGCTGCTGGTGACGCCGGCCTGGCTGGCGGCGCACCTGAACGATGCCGACCTGGTGCTGCTGCACGTCGGCGCGCCGGACGAGTACGCCGCGGCCCACATCCCCGGCGCGCGGCTGGTGGGAATGGAGGACGTCTCCACCGGCCACTCCGACGGCGGGCCCATGCTGCAGACCCTTCCCCCGGAGGAACTGCGCGGACGGCTGGAGGCGCTGGGCATCTCCGACCGCTCGCGCATCGTCGTCTACTACGGTGACGACTGGGTGAGCCCGTCCACCCGCATCATCTTCGCGCTGGACCAGGCGGGGCTGGGCGCGCGCACCTCGCTGCTGGACGGCGGCATGCAGGCGTGGCGGCAGGCGGGCCACGCGGTGACGGACCGCGTCCCCCCCGCCCGGCGCGGACGGCTGAGCCCGCTGCGCACCCGCGACCTCGTCGTGGACGCGGCGTGGGTGCAGCGCAACCTGCGCACGCCGGGGGTCAGGGTGGTGGACGGGCGCGCGGCCGTCTTCTTCGATGGCGTGCAGGCCACCCGCGGCGCCCGCAGCGGCCACATCCCCGGTGCGCGCAGCATCCCCTTCACCGCCATCACGGACGACGGGCTGCGGCTGCGCAGCGCGGCGGAGCTGGCCGCCCTCTTCCGCGACGCCGGCGTCCGCCCGGGCGACACCATCGTGGGCTACTGCCACATCGGCCAGCAGGCCACGGCCGTCCTCTTTGCCGCGCGCACGCTGGGCTACGACGTAAAGCTGTACGACGGCTCGTTCGAGGAGTGGGGCGCGCGCGCCGAGCTGCCGGTGGAAAACCCTCGCGCGCAGCGCGGAGGCGGCCGGTGAGCACGATCGACTTCGCCGCCGCGCCGCAGCGCATCGCCCTCCCCGCGCCCGTGGCGGCCGCCCGGCCGTACGCGAGCCCCTACCTGGCCGGCGTGGGGATCGGCCTCGTCCTGCTGGCGGCCTTCGTGCTCGTCGGCCGCGGGCTGGGCGCATCCGGCGCCTTCACCTCCGTCGCCGCGGCGGGCGTTGCCGCGGTGGCGCCGGAGCAGGCCGCCGCCAGCCCCGTACTGGGCGAATACCTGGACGGCGGGCGCGGCCCCCTGGCGGACTGGCTGGTCGTCGAGCTGATCGGCGTGGCGCTGGGCGGATACCTCTCCGCGCGCCTGACCGGCCGTGCTCGGCGGGAGGTGGAGCACGGTCCGCGCGTCTCCGATCGCACCCGGCTGGTCCTGGGCTTCGGCGGCGGCGTGGTCATGGGCGTTGGGGCCAGGCTGGCGCGCGGATGCACCAGCGGCCAGGCGCTCACCGGCGGCGCGCTGCTCAGCGTGGGGAGCTGGATCTTCATCGCCACCGCGTTCGCGGCGGCCTTCGCGGCGGCGCCCCTGTTCCGGAAGGAGTGGACATGATGCGCTCCGTCCTCTCCGACGCGGGCCCCGGCGGCCTGGCCGTCGCGCTGGGCGTGGGCGTCGCCTTCGGCTGGTGCCTGGAGCGCGCGGGGCTGGGGAGCGCGCGCCGCCTCGCCGGCCAGTTCTACGGCCGGGACTTCACCGTCCTCAAGGTCCTCTTCAGCGCCATCGTCACCGCCATGCTGGGCGTGTTCTGGCTGGCGCGGCTGGGGATGATCGATCCCGCCCTCATCTACGTCCCCCCGACGTGGCTGGTGCCGCAGGCCGTGGGCGGCGCGCTCTTCGGCGTGGGGATGGTGGCCGGCGGGCTGTGTCCCGGCACCTCGTGCGTCGCCGCCGCCGCGGGACGTCGGGACGGATTGGCCGTGATGGGCGGGATGCTGGCCGGCGTTCTCCTCTTCGCCGCGGCGTTTCCCCTCCTCGAGGGACTGTACGACGCGACGCCGGCCGGCACCTTCACCCTCCCCGACCTGCTGCGCGTCCCTTCCGGCGTCGTCGTCGCCGCCGTGGTGGCGCTGGCGCTGGGCGCGTTCGCCTTCGCCGAGTGGTTCGAAGGACGCGCGCGAGGTGCGTCGTGAGCGCCCGGGCTCCGCACCGGCTGCTGGCCGCCCTGGCCGCGGTGCTCGGCGGGCTGGCGCTGGTGGCGGGCGCGGTGGATGGGTCGCGGACCGGCGTGGACGTCGCCGCACTGGCGCGGGAGGTGGAGGCGGAGGCGGATCACGTCACCGCGCGGGAGCTGGCGGGGTGGATCCGCAACGGCCGCCCGGGGCTGCGCATCATCGACCTCCGCTCGCCCGCGGAGTTCGCGGAGTACGCCATCCCCACGGCGCAGAACCTGTCGCTCACCGCCCTCACGCGCGGCACGTTCCGCCCGGACCAGACGGTGGTGCTGTACTCGGAAGGCGGCGCGCACTCCGCGCAGGGGTGGTTCCTGCTGCGGGCGCGCGGCGTGGAGCGCGTCTACTTCCTTCGCGAGGGGCTGTACGAGTGGCTCACGCAGGTGATGAACCCCGTGCTCCCCCCTGGCGCCACCGCGGCGCAGCGGGCGGCGTTCGACTCCGCGGCCGCGCTCAGCCGCTACTTCGGCGGGGTGCCGCGCGCGGGTGTGGGCCGGGTGGATGAGGAGGATGGGTCCGCGGCGCTCCCGGGCGTCCCGGCACAAGGCGGGACGGCGGATGCCGTGCGCCGCGTCCGCCGCCGCGGCTGCTGAGGGGAGGCCGCGATGATCATCCCGGCCGAGACCGACTTCCAGTCGCTCCGTGCGCGCGAGTTCGCGCGGCTGGACGCGCGCGGCGACGTGTACCTGGACTACACGGGAAGCGCGCTGTACCCGGACTCGCTGGTGCGCGCCCACGCGGAGCTGCTGCGCCAGTCCACCTTCGGCAACCCGCACTCCGACAGCCCCGCCTCCCGCGCCAGCACGGGGCTCATCGACCAGGCGCGCGCCGCCGTGCTCCGCTTCTTCGACGCCGATCCCGCGGAGTACGAGGCCGTCTTCACGGCCAACTGCAGCGGGGCCATGCGGCTGGTGGGCGAGGCGTTCCCCTTTCGCCCCGGCTCTCGCTTCGTCCTCTCCGCCGACAACCACAACTCGGTGAACGGCATCCGCGAGTTCGCCGCGCGCGCGGGGGCGGAGGTGCGCTACCTGCCGCTGGACGCGGAGTTGCGGCTGCGGGACGCGGACGAGGCGCTGGCGGACGCCGGTCCCCTTCATCCCCACCTCTTCGCCTTTCCGGCGCAGTCCAACTTCTCCGGGGTGCGCCACCCGCTGCGCCTGGTGCGCCAGGCGCGGGCGCGGGGATGGCGCGTGCTGCTGGACGCCGCCGCCTTCGCCCCCACCAGCCGCCTGAGCCTGCGGGAGGTGCCGGCGGACTTCGTGGCCCTCTCGTTCTACAAGATGTTCGGCTACCCCACGGGCATCGGCGCGCTGGTCGCCCGGCGCGAGGCGCTGCGGATGCTGCGGCGCCCCTGGTTCGCCGGGGGCACGGTTGACTTCGTCTCCACGCAGACGGGCACGCACCTGCTGCGCGAGGGCGCGGAGGGCTTCGAGGACGGCACACCGGGCTTCCTTGCGGCCCCGGCGGTGCGGGCGGGGCTGGAGATGCTGGAGGGGATGGGTATGGACCGGCTGAGCGCGCACGTGGCGTCGCTCACCCGTGTGCTGCTGCACGGGCTCTGGTCCATGCGGCACTCGTGCGGCGCGCCGCTGGTGGCCCTCCACGGCCCGGCGGGAATGCGGGACCGCGGCGGAACGGTGGCGCTGAACGTCCTGCGCCCGGACGGCTCCGTCGTGGACTACCGCGTGGTGGAGGCGCGGGCGCGGCAGGCGGGGATCTCCGTGCGCGGCGGCTGCTTCTGTAACCCCGGCGCGGCCGAGCACGCCTTCGGCTTCACGCCCGCGGCCTCCGCCCGCTGCTTCGGCGCGGCCGCCGCCGAGGGGTTCGACCTGGACCGGCTGCGGGCGTGCATGCGCGGCCGCCCCGTCGGCGCCATCCGCGTGTCGCTCGGCATGGCCAGCGTGGAGGCCGACGTCACCCGCTTCCTCGACCTCCTCGCCGGCTTCCGCGACCGCCCCGCCGAGGCGGAGGAGCCGTACGCCGCCGCGGCATGAGACGGTGTTGCTGAACCCCGCACCCTGTCGAACGAAAGTCGTGGACGCCGCAGCTGTCATCTCGAAGGAGGCGCCCGCGTAATCGCTGCCGGTGCAGGAACCCGTGGCGCCGACCGAGAAATCTACTCACCCGGGAGGTGCCGCGCCCCGCCCGGGGATCTCGCCCAGATCCCTTTCCATCAGGGAGGCACCACTCCCAACCTGTTGCCACGTAACATTCTAGCTCCGGACAAGGGACCGGCCCGGCCGTGGGGGGGGGGGGGGGGGGGGGG
>DATABT010000741.1:0-15022 GCA_036259455.1 Longimicrobium sp.
ATTGCGTAGCGCGCCCGCCATGACGCAACGGACATCGTTCTCCCCCGCCGCGCGGGCCCGGCACCGGACCCGGCTGGAGCGCGAGGAGCTCGACCTCCTGGTGGTGGGCGGAGGGATCACGGGCGCGGGGGCCGTGCTCGACGCCGCGACGCGCGGGCTCCGCGTGGGGCTGGTGGAGGCCGGGGACTTCGCCGAAGGCACCAGCTCCCGCTCGTCGCGCCTGATCCACGGCGGCCTGCGCTACCTGGAGACGGGCAACCTCAAGCTCGTCTTCGAGGCCAGCGCCGAGCGGCGGCGGCTGCTGGACCTGGCCTCGCACCTGGTCCATCCCCTTCCCTTCGTCTTCCCCGTCTTTCGCAAGGGCCCCGTCGGGTATCGCAAGCTGCAGGCGGGGATGTGGCTGTACGACGGCCTCTCGCTCTTCCGCAACATCGCCCGTCATCGGATGCTCGGCCGCGACGCCGCGCAGCGCGAGGAGCCGCGCCTGCGCACGGACGGCCTGGTGGGCGCCGCCGTCTACTACGACGCCTCGGTGGATGACGCGCGCCTTACGCTGGCCAACGCCCGCGGCGCACACCAGGCGGGCGCGGCGGTGGTGCCGTACGCGGAGGTCGCGGGATTTCTGAAGGACGGGAACGGCGTCGCCGGCGCGCGGGTGCGCGACTGCCTGCTGGACGGCGCGGATGCGGTGGAGGTGCGCGCCCGGGTCGTGCTGAACGCGACCGGCCCGTGGAGCGACGCGGTGCGGCGGCTGGCGGACCCCGGCGCGCGCCCCCGCCTGCGGCCCACGAAGGGCGTGCACATCATGGTGCGCCGCGACCGGCTGGGGAACCGGCACGCCATCACCTTCCGGTCGCCGGTGGACGGGCGGGTGATGTTCGTCCTTCCCTGGGGCGACTTCTCCTACGTGGGGACCACCGACACCGACTACGCCGGCTCCCCCGCCGAGGTCCGCGCCGACGCCGGCGACGTGCGGTACCTGCTCGAGTCCGCCAACTCCATCTTTCCCGATGCGGAGCTGACGGCGGACGACGTGGTCAGCACCTGGGCCGGCATCCGCCCGCTGCTGGCGCCCGCGAAGCCCGAAGGGGGGCTCGCCGCCAGCGCCACCTCGCGCGAGCACGAGATCTGGCGCGACCGCGGCGGCCTGCTGAACATCGCCGGCGGCAAGCTGACCACCTACCGGGTGATGGCCAGGCAGGTGGTGGATGCGGCCGCCCGCGCGCTCAAGGACCAGCACCGCGTGGAAAGCGGCAGCAGCCCCACCGCCGACCTTCCCCTCCCCGGCGACCCGCACGAGCCGTGGGAGCCGTTCCGCGACCGCGTGGTCCGCGACGCCGTGGCCGCCGGCCTGGGCGCCGGCACCGGCGAGCACCTGGCCCGCGCCTACGGCGAAGACGCGGACGCCATCCTCGCCGCCGTCCGCGCCGACGCCTCCCTGGCGGGCCGGCTGATGGAGGGCCACCCGTACGTCTGGGCCGAGGTGCCGCACGCCGTACGCGCCGAGATGGCGATGACGCTGGACGACGTGATGGTCCGCCGCCTTCACCTGTTCTACGAAGCGGCGGACGGGGGCCTCGCCGTGGCCGGGCAGGTGGCGCGCCGCATGGCCGCCGAGCCGGGCATCGGGTGGAGCGACGCGCAGGTGGCAGCGCAGGTGGAGGCGTACCGCGAAGCCGTGCAGGCGAACCGCAACTTCAGCGCGTAGCCACAGGAGGTCCGCCGTGGAATTCGCCGCCGGGTACCTGCAGGACGTCCACACGACCGCCGCGTACTACAAGAAGCTGGCGGAAGACGCGATGGCGCAGGTGGACGACGAGCAGTTCTTCGCGCCGCTGGGCGACGAGGAGAACAGCATCGCGCTGATCGTGAAGCACATGGCCGGCAACCTTCGCTCGCGGTGGACGGACTTCCTCACCGCCGACGGCGAGAAAGCGGACCGCGACCGCGACGCCGAGTTCGAGATGCACGGCGGCGACGCGCGCGCCGGGCTGATGGAGGCGTGGGAGCGCGGCTGGGGCACGTTCCTGGGCACTCTGGAGTCGCTGACGCCGGAGGACCTCGGGCGCACCGTCCACATCCGGAACGAGCGGCACACGGTGATCCGCGCGGTGGACCGCGGCGTGGCGCACGCGTGCTATCACGTGGGGCAGATCGTGCTGCTGGCCAGGCACTTCGCCGGATCTCGCTGGCGCACGCTCAGCATCCCCAGGGGCCGGTCGCAGGCGTTCAACGCGGACATGGCCGGCCGGCACGGGCGGTGAGCCGGCTGCCAGACAATGCGCGTAAACGAGGCCCTTGCGCTACAGACGGGGGTTCGGTATATTGCCGGTCAGCAGGACAAAGCGTAAAGGTACCTCCCCGGTGATAAGAGCCCATGGGGCTCTCCCTTGCAAATCAAGGGTAGCTGGGGAGGTCGCTTTTTATGCCACCTGTACCTCGAACGCCCTCCACTCGCCGCGCACCCAGTCGCGGATCAACTCGTACGAGCGGTGGTCCCCCCGCAGCCTGCGCTGCACCGCCCAGGTGCAGTAGTCCACCGCCTGAAGCCCCGCGTGCGTCGCCGAGTTGTGGTGCACGATGGAGAACGTCCGCTCCCCCAGCGAACGCCGGATCGCCGCGCGAAACGCCTTTGCCAGCGCCTTGTTCTTGCGCTGCACCGGCAGGCTGTCGGTGATCACCACCACCGGCTCGTCCACCTCGCGAAACCGGTCCAGCACGCCGTCAACCAGCACAAACCCCAGGTGCGCGTAGAATTCGAACGGGTCGCGCAGTTCGGGGGGCGTGAGGCTCTTTTCCGCCACCAGCACGTCGAACTCGAATCCGCCGACGCCGGCCAGCGTGGAGAACACCTGGTTGCGCACCGCCTGCCGGTCCTCGGCGGCGTGAAAGTGCTCCAGTTCCAGCCCCTGCTCCAGAAGCGTGTAGCGCAGGCGCGTAAGCGCGGCGCTCAGCGGCCCCGGATCGCGTAGCGTGAGCGCGCCGAAGCAGAACCAGCGCGAGCCGTTCTCGCTGAAGTCCAGGTTCCCCGATTCGTCGAAGAAGAGGTAGAGCGCCACCCTTCCCTCACCGTTCCCGCCGCCGCGCGTAAAGTCATCTAAGGACCGCTTCCGAGAGCGGCCGATAGATAATCACTCCGTCTACCTGGATCAAGATCAGCGTCGCGGGAGAACGAAAGTCAGCCCGCGTCCCCCGGCTCCGCCGCGACGACCTGCGGCGCGGCGGTGAGGGCGTAGCCGATGCACTGCAGCACCGGCGTGCGGGGGTACTTCGGGAAGCGCGGATCGGCGTCGGAGAGCTGGCAGAGGAAGAAGCGCGAGCCGCGGCGCGTGTCGACGATGCGCACGTTCGCGCACGACTCGCACAGGCCGGCGGGCGGGGCGTACGGACGGTTCATGCGTCGCGCCCCGCGGGCCGCGGCTTCGGCTCCGGCTCGGCCCGCGGCTTCCACGCGCCGGAGAGGGAGTAGCTGAAGTACAGGAACACGGCGCCGAAGCCCAGGAAGAGCAGCACGCGGAAGAGCGGGTCCAGCCGCTCCAGGTCCACCAGAAAGAGCTTGGCCACGGTGGCCAGCAGCGTCCAGATGGCGACGCGCTCCGCCGTGGGCCACCTCTGCCGCAGGGCAAGCAGCAGCAGCCCCAGCGCGTACGTGCCCCAGACGATGGTGGCGTATCCCTGCCCGCCCTCCAGCTGCGCCAGCTGCCGCCAGACCCACCCGAGTACCGCCACGTGCGCCCAGATGCGGTACGACAGCATCTCGCCGCGCGTGCGGACCACGTACGAGATGGCGAACCCCGCCGCGATTGCCGCCAGGTCCGCGGCGACGCGGGCAGGGCCGACGTCGGCGTTCTCGACCAGCCGGAAGAGCACCCACGCCCCCACGGCGGTGAAGCCGCGGTGCGCCAGCCAGCGGATGGCGCGCCCGGCGCCGTACGCCGACAGCAGGTGCAGCGCCAGCGCCTGTGCCGCCAGCGCCACCAGCAGCGTCTCGCTCTCCAGCGCGCCGAAGCAGCCGGCCGGCAGCAGCACCGCCGCCGCGAACAGGAGCACGCGCGCCAGCCGCCCGTCCGCGCGCCACAGCGCCCGCGCGGCGGCGGCGTACACCCCCGCGGCGATCGCCGCCAGCACGCCCCACTCCGCCGCGCCCATCCGCCACACCAGCGCCGTCGTCACCAGGAACGCGGCGGGCGACGCGATGGAGACGCCGTACCAGTGCAGCGCGTCCCCGTCGCGCCAGCGCTTCTCGTGCGACTCCCCATCGGCCGACGTCCGGGGCGCCGCGGCGATGGAGGCCACGCGGCGCGCCAGCGGCAGCACGCCAAGCACGATCCACGCGAACACCGCGGCGCCCTGCATCCACACCCGCGCGCTGGCCGACGCCGCCAGCGCCTGCGAGAACGCGTTGGCGTAGGAGGCCAGGAGCACCCAGCCGAACGCCATCGACGTCCACAGAACGGACCGCCAGCCGCGGCGCAGGTAGGGCACCACCGTCCACGCGAGCACGGCGGAGGTATACAGCGCCAGGCCGCGCGGCGCGGCGTACGAGATCCCCAGGATCAGCGGCGTCCCCAGCCCGCCGAACGCGCCCACGATGGCCAGCGCCGGCTGGCTGCGCCACATCGCCAGCGTGAACGCGCCCGCCGTGATCGCCACCATCCCGGTGAACGCGGCCGTGTATCCGATCAGCGAATAAAGGTTGAAGGCCGCCCAGCCGGTGAGGTAGAACGCCGCGATCCCGCCGCCCAGCAGCACCGAGCCGAAGCGGCGCCGCTCGTCCATCCGCAGCCCCAGGGCGGTGAGCACCGCGCCCACCGCCGCGCCGAAGCCCACGCGCACCGCCGGCGTGAGCCATCCCATGTCGATGGAGTAGCGGAAGAGCAGCGCCACGCCCAGCAGCAGCAGCACGATGCCCAGCCGGTTGAGCCACGTCTGCCCATCCCACGAGAAGGGGCTGGCGCCGTCGTCCGGCATCCATTCCCGCGCGCGGTCCGACACCGCCGCGCGAATGCCGCGCCGCTCCGGCTCCGCGGACCGTTCCGTCGCGGCGGCCGCGGAGGCGGGCGCGGCGGCATCGGCCGGGCGGGGGGGAAGGCGCCGGCCGAGCTCCTCCACCAGCCGCTCCAGGCGCTCCAGCCGCTCGTGCACGGATTCGTTATCCAACTGGCTCATACGTCCTGCTCGGTGTGTCGGACCGGATCGCCTCTTCCGCCGCCACCCACCTGCGCACGCCCTCCGGCATCGGCGGCGACCGCAGCGACCACGGCGACGCATCCACCAGCTGCTGCGGAAGCACGCGCCCCCCGGGGCCCGTGAACGCCGCCCTCACGATCGCCTTCGCCATCTCCTCGCCGCCGCGCGTAAAGCGCTGCTCCACGTAGAACCAGCGCTCGTCCCAGCACAGCAGGCGCGTGTGGATGCTGAACTTCTGCCCCAGCCCCAGCGCCCGCCGGTAGCGCACCGTGAGCGACGCGATCACGGGGTTCCACCGCCGGCGCCGCAGCTCGCCCACCACGCCCATCCGGAACAGCAGGTCCACGCGCCCCAGGTCCATCAGGGTCAGGTAGCGCCCGTTGTTCAGGTGAAAGTTCAGGTCCAGGTCCGTCGGCAGCACGCGTGCGTGGATGACGGACTCGTCCAGCGGCCCCAGCCGCGCCGCGCGCCGCGCCCGCAGGATGACGAGGAACAGCCGGAGGATGAGGTTCATGCGCGCGGCGGCGAAGTTCTGCGGAGGTGGCGGATACGAATATACGCCGCGGAGCGTCGATGGGGCAGTTCGGGAGACGGACGGCGCCGATCGTGATGCCGTGGATCCGCGCTCGCGAACGGCGGATCGAGCCCGCCTGTCGATCAGCGGCCGCGCCCCTCCACCTCCCACGCGTCCACGACGTCGCCGCCGCGGATGGCGTAGAGGCGCTCGTTGAGGTTGACGGAGACGCAGACGTGGTTGGGGACGATGCGCACGCGGTCGCCGATGCGCGGGCGCCAGTCCGTGCGGGAGAGGTCCAGCACCCCGTGCTCTTCGGAAACGGACTTCACCACCACCTCCGGCCGGTCCAGCAGCGCACCGTAGCCGGCGGTGTCGGCGCGGATCTCCTCCTTCGCCAGCGCCTTGGAGCCCGCGTCCACCACCGCCTGCCCCGGCACGGCGGTGGAGACGACGGTCGCCAGGACGGAGTACGCGTTCTGGTCCCACCCGCAGGCGCCGATCTCGGCCGTGGTGCGGTCGTTGAAGATGCTGGTGCCCGGCCGCACCTCCGTGAGCCCCGCGATCTCGTGCGACCGCCAGAAGGTGGGCGTCGATCCGCCGCTCACCACCTCCGGCGCCAGTCCCGCATCCTCCAGGGCGCGCAGCACGCTCCCGATGCGCTCGGATAGCGCCTGGATCGCCTCGTCCTGCTGTTCGATGCGCTGGCGGACGTGGCCCGGGTAGAACATCACGCCGCGGTAGTCGATCCCGTCCTCGTCCGCCGCCGCGCGGGCGAGCGCCACCGCGTCCGGGGCGGACTGCACGCCCACGCGCCCCATCCCCGCGTCCACCTCCACCAGCACGCCCACGCGTCTGCCCGCGCCGCGCGCCGCCTGCGCGAGCCCGCGAAGCGCATCCACCGAATCGAGTCCCACCGCCAGCGTAACGCGGTCCGGCAGCGCCATCAACCGGGCCAGCTTGGCGCGCCCGACGGGCGGATACGCGAGCAGCAGGTCATCCACCGTCCGCGCCATCACCTCGGCCTCGCGCGGCGTGGCGACGGTCACGCCGACGGCGCCCGCGCGCACCTGCTCCGCCGCGAGGGCCGGGCTCTTGTGCGTCTTGGCGTGCGGGCGCCACGCCAGTCCGTGCGTGCGGCAGTACTCCGCCGCGCGGCGCAGGTTGGCGTGCATGCGGTCCACGTCCACCAGCGGGACGGGCGTGTCGAGGTCGTGGATGGTACGGGGCGTCTGCGGCATCGGCTCGGATTCCGTGGATCGGGATCCCGGAAAGTATCTCGCGCGGCCGCGACCGGAAACCGTAACGCGGAGAAATAGATGAGGACGCGGATGATGATCTTCTCCGCGTCCGCTCTCTCTTTTCCTCCGCGTCCTCCGCGTGACACCTACCGGCGTTCGCCGCGCAGGATGGGGTCGTTGGGGTCCAGGATGCCGTGCTTGATCTTGAGGTGCCTGTTCTCGCGGCGGAACGCCAGCTGGTCGCGCATGCGCTCCAGGATGTCCTGGTCCACCGTGTCGTCGGTGGGGGCGGACTGCTTGATGCTGCGCGCCTCCTTCTCGGCCGGGCGCGCGAGCAGCTTGTCCATGTTCTCGGCGAAGAAGCGCTGCTCGCCGCTCCAGTCGTGGTGCTCCGCGCGCTGGCGGATGGCCTCAACGTCGCCGGCCAGGTCCTCGGGAAAGTTCAGAAGCCACCGCCCCTCGGGGTCGCGCTGCCCCTCCGTCTCGATGAGCACGCGGAAGAGGCGCCGGTAGTCGGGATCCTCGAACTCGTCGGGCCCCACGAACTTGGCGCACTCCTCCACCCACCGCTCGGAGTGGAACATCATCATCAGCAGGTCGCGCTCGGCGCCCATGCGCAGGCGCTTTTCGGGCGTGGAGCGCTGCTCCCGCTCGTCGTGCCGGTCGTAGCGCGACAGGTCCGCCTGGTACCGCGGGCCGCGGTCGGGACGCCGGTCCCCCTCGCGGCGTCCGTACTGGTCCTGCCGCCGCCGCTCCGCGTGCACCTCGGCAAAGGTGAGCGGCTGCGCCTCCTGCGCCTCGGCGACCTCCGCCTCCAGCGTCTCCACCGGAACGCCCGTGCGGTCGCTGACCTGCTTGAGGTACAGCCCCCGCACCACCGCGCTCTTGGCCGCGCGGATGGTGGGAAGGAGCACGTCGATGGCGCGGCGGGTGCCCTTGATGCTGGTGAACAGCCCCTTGCGGTCCAGCAGCTGGAGCTTGCGCTCCATCACGTCGATGGCGTCGTCCAGGTAGCGGCGCAGCGCGTCGCCGCCCTGCGCGCGCACCAGCGAATCCGGGTCCTCCCCCTCCGGCAGGGTGGCGACGAGCACTTCCACGCCCGCGCGCAGCAGCTGGTCGCCGTTGCGGAAGGTGGCGCGCAGGCCGGCCTTGTCGCTGTCGTAGAGGAGGATGGCGCGCGGCGTGTAGTTGGCGATGAGCGACGCCTGCTCCTCCGTCATGGCCGTCCCCAGCGGTGCCACCGCGTTCCCCACCCCGTGCGCGGCCAGGGAGACGTAGTCCATGTACCCCTCCACCACCAGCGCCACCTCTTCGCGCCGGATGGCGCCGCGGCTCCACCCCAGTCCGTACAGCGTGCGCCCCTTGTGGTACACGGGCGACTCCGGGGAGTTGAGGTACTTGGGGACGTGCTCCTCCACCTGCTCCAGCACGCGCCCGCCAAAGGCCAGCACCCGCCCGCCCAGGTCCTCGATTGGAAAGATGACGCGGCCGCGGAAGGCGTCGTACGGCTCGCGCCCCGTCTTCTTCGCCTCCTTCACGAGCCCGACGGTCAGCAGGTCCGCCGTGTGAAAGCCCGCCTTGCGCGCCGCCGTGCCGAGCGCGTCGAACGATTCCGGCGCCCATCCCAGCCCAAAGCGCTCGATGCTCTCCGGCGTGATGCCGCGGTGCGCCAGGTAGTCGCGGGCGCGCTCCCCGCCGGGCGAGGCCAGCTGCTCGCGGAACCACTGCGCCGCGAACGAGTTGACTTCGTACAGGACCCGGTTGGGGTCCTCTTCGCGGTCGCGCTGCTGCTCGCGCTCGTCGGGGACCTCGATGCCCACGCGCGCCGCCGTCCAGCGCACGGCCTCGGGAAAGGTCATCCCGAGGTGCTTCATCATGAAGTTGTAGACCGTGCCCGCCTCGCCGCAGACGAAGCACTTGTAGAAGCCCCTGGCCGGATCCACGGAGAAGTTGGGACCCTCGCCTCCGTGCAGCGGACACGGACCCCGCCAGGTCTTCCCGGAGCGCTTGAGGCGCGTGTGCTCCGAGAGGATCTCCACGAGGTCGGCGCGCTGCCGGATCTCTTCGACGAGGTGGTCCGGGATGGGCAAAGGGACTACGAGTGCGAAAGTGCGAACGTGCGAAAGTACGGAAGTACGTCGATACGAGCGTGCAGGAGTGAACCCCGGTCCGCTTTCGCACTCTCGCACTCTCGCACTTTCGCGCTCTTCTTCATGCGAACTCCACCACCGTCACGCCCGTGCCGCCCTCGAACAGCTCGCCGGGGCGCTGCACGGCGATGCGGCGGTCGCTCTCCAGCAGCTTGCGGACGTGGGCGCGCAGGGCGCCGGTCCCCTTGCCGTGGATGATGCGGAACGAGGGGAGCCCCGCCATGATGGCGCTGTCCAGCGCGCGGCCGAGCGTCACGTCCACCTCGTCCGGCCGCATTCCGCGCAGGTCCACCTCGGGCCGCGCGTCCGAGCCCGCGTTCACGTACCCCGCGGACGGACGCGGGCGCGGCTCCGCATGCTGGTCGCCGGGAGCCAGCGGCGTCAGGTCCTCGCGCGACAGCAGCAGGCGCATGGCGCCGGCCTCCACCATGGCCTTGCCGTCGCGCACGTCCACCACCGTCCCCGTGCGCCCCAGCGACTCGATGCGCACGCGCAGCCCCGGCTCCAGCGCCTGCGGCGCGGGCGCGCGGCCCTTCGCGGAACGCGCGGCGCGCTCGGACGGCTGCTTTTCCCGCTGGCGGTTGGCGGCTTCCTCCACGCGGCGGCGGGCGGCGCGGGCGGCCTCCTCCAGCCTGTCCGCGTCCGCGGCGTCGCGAACCTCGCGAATGGCCGCCTCCACCTCCGCACGCGACTGCAGCAGAAGGTCGCGCGCCTGCTGGCGGGCGCGGCGCTCCGCGTCCTTCTCCCGCTGCTTCAGCTCCGCCTCGCGCCGCTCCAGCTTTTCGCGCAGCAGTTCCGTCTGCGCGAGCCGGCGCGCCAGCTCGTCGTTCTGCTCCGCGAAGCGCTGCTCCTTGGCCTCCAGCTCCAGCAGCAGCTTCGCCACGTCGCGCTCGCCCGCGGGGAGCGTGGCCTCCGCCTCCTTCAGCAGCCGCGGCTCCAGCCCCAGCCGCCTGGCGATCGCCAGGCCGTAGGAGCGGCCGGGGATCCCCTTCAGCAGCCGATAGGTGGGCTGCAGCCGCTCCGCGTCGAACTGCAGCGACGCGTTGATGATTCCCCGCTCCTCCGTGGCCAGCAGCTTGAGCTGGCCCAGGTGCGTGGTCGCCACGGTAAAGCAGGAGCGGCGCGTAAGCTCCACCAGCACCGCGCGGGCCAGCGCGGCGCCCTCCTGCGGATCCGTGCCGCTGCCGATCTCGTCCGTCAGCACCAGCGACTGCCAGTCCGCGCCGTCCAGCACCTCGCGCAGGTTCTTGAGGTGCGCGGAGAAGGTGGACAGCGACGCCTCGATGGACTGCTCGTCGCCCACGTCCGCGAAGAAGTCGCGGAAGATGGGCAGCCGGGTCCCCGGCCCCACGGGTGGCACGATCCCGCTCTGCGCGAGGAGCGAGATCAGCCCGATCGCCTTGAGCAGCACCGTCTTGCCGCCCGTGTTGGGGCCGGAGATGAGCAGCGTCCGCTCCCCGCGCTCCATCCGCAGGTCGAACGGCACCACGTCCGCCGACCGCGCCTGCAGGATGGGGTGGTATCCGCCGACGACCTCGTACTCCTCCGTCCCCGCCTCCAGCATCTTCGGCGCGCGGCCGTCCGTCCGCAGCGCGTACCGGGCCCGCGCGTACAGCGAGTCCAGCATCACCAGCGCGTCCAGCGAGGCGAGCAGGTCCGGCTGCAGCGGGCGCAGGCGGGCCGTCAGCTCGCGCAGAATGCGGGTGACCTCGCGCGCCTCCTCGGCCTCCAGCGTGCGCAGCCGGTTCATCATCTCCACGGCCGCGGGCGGCTCGATGAACAGCGTGGCGCCCGTCGCCGACTCGTCGTGGACGATGCCGCCCACCTCGCCGCGCCCCTCGCGGCGCACCGGGATCACGTAGCGCCCCTCGCGCACCGTCACCGACGCGTCCGTCACCTGGTAGTGCGGCGGCAGCGACGCCATGTACGACGCCAGCCGCTCCACCAGCCGCCCGCGCGCACCCTTGATCTCCCGCCGCAGCCGGTACAGCGCGGGGCTGGCCTCGTCGCGCACCAGGCCGGCGTCGTCCACCGTGCGGGCGATCTCCGCCTCGTCCTTCTCCCGCTCCGCCAGCCCGCCGGCGATCAGCGACAGGTACGGCAGCGATCCCGCGTTCTGCGCCACGGCGCGCCGCGTGGTCCGGGCCGAGGCCAGCAGCACGCCCACGTCGCGCAGCTGCGGGCCGTCCAGCACGGAGCCCTCCACGCGCAGCTTGCGCAGCCCCTCGCGCACGTCGGGGATGGCGGGGACGGACCAGCCGTTGTCGCCGCGCAGAAAGGACCGCATCTCCTCCACGCGCAACAGCTCGGGCTCGATGAACCCCAGGTCGGCGCTGGGCGAAAGCGCGCGCACCGCGCCGGCGCCCAGGCCGGACGAGGCGAATCGCGCCACGAGGTCCAGCGCCTCGCGGTACTCCAGTACGTTCAGTGCGTGCGGGTTCATCGGAAAACGGACCGGCGGCGGCTCGGGTGCTTCACGCGAAACCCGGAAAGATAACCTCCCCGGGAAGCCCCCCGCCCGCCCGGCTTCGCACCACGGGCCTACCGAAGAATAGCCGAAGAAAGGATGGAGGGGAAGCCGGCCGAATGCGCCACTCGCGGAACGGCGGCGGGAAGAAAGAGGCGAAAGGTGCTCCCCTCGCCGGGACGCGATTCCACCTGCAGCGTGCCGCCCTGCAGCTCCGCCAGCCGCCGCGCGATGGGGAGCCCCAGCCCGGTGCCCACCCCCGGCTCGCCCAGCTGGACGAACTCCTCGAAGATGCGCTCCAGGTCGCCGGACGGGATCCCGGGGCCGTGGTCCGACACCTCGAACAGCACGCCGCCGGGCGCGGGCCCCAGCCGCACCTCCACCGGCTGCCCATGGCCGAACTTGACTGCGTTGGAAAGGAGGTTGAGCAGGATCTGCCGCACCCGACGCGCGTCGCCCGTGACCGTCAGCGGCCGCTCCGCCACGTGCAGGGAAAGCGCGCAGCCGTGCTCCAGCGCCAGCGGCGCCAGGCCGTCCACCACGCTCTCCACCAGCTCCGCCGTTTCCACGTCTTCCACCCGCGTCTCCAGCCGCCCCGCCTCCAGCCGCGACAGGTCCAGCAGGTCGTTGATCAGGTCCAGCAGGTGGCGCGCCGAGCTCTGCGACCGGTCCACCGCCTCGCGCTGCTGCGGCGTAAGCGGGTCGTACACGCCGGAGAGGAGGAGGTCGTTGTACAGCATCACCGCGCTCACCGGCGTGCGCAGCTCGTGGCTCACCATGGCATAAAAGCGGTCGCGGGAAAGAATGGCCTGCTCGCGGTCCCGCTCCGCCCGCACCCGCTCCGTGACGTCGATCCCCACGCCGACGACGGCGGGACGGCCGTCCAGCGTGGTGCGGCTGCCGTGCACCTCCAGGTGGATGAGCGAGCCGTCCGTCCTGCGCCCGCGCAGCAG
This sequence comes from Longimicrobium sp., assembly GCA_036259455.1. GTDB lineage: Bacteria > Gemmatimonadota > Gemmatimonadetes > Longimicrobiales > Longimicrobiaceae > Longimicrobium. The sequence continues at coordinate 12,516 of DATABT010000741.1, forward strand.
GTACTGGATGGCGTCCACCTCGCCCTCCATGCGGCGGCGGACGTTCTCCTGCACCAGCGCATGGTCGTCGGGGTGCACCAGCTCCAGGATGCTCCGCGGCCGGTCCAGCCAGTCCGCCGGCAGCCCGAACGCCTGGCGGAATCGCGGGTTCACGTAGCGGAACACCCCGTCCTGCATCACGTAGATCCCCACCAGCGACTGCTCCACCAGCCCCCGGAACAGCTGCTCCGCCCGCTGCAGCGCCTGCGCCGTGCGCTCGCGCTCCGCCTGCGACCGCCGCCACTCGATCTCCGTCACCGCCAGCGCGGCCAGGTCGCGCAGCGCGGCGAGCGCCGCCGGAGACCACTCGTGCGGGCGGGTGTCGGCCACGCACAGCACGCCGACGGCGTGCCCTTCGCTCGTGACCAGCGGCACGCCCGCGTACGCCCGCACGCCCCACGCGCGCATGGCCGCGTCCACCGCCACGCGCGGCTCGTTGTGGATGTCGTGAATGACCAGCGGCTCGCCCCCGGCGACCACGTGGCCGCAGATGGAGCCATCGAGCGGAATGCTGCGCGGCAGCCGCTGCCCTTCACCCGCGCCCGCCACGCTCTTGAGCCACTGCCGCTCGCCGTCGATGAGCGACAGCAGCGAGATGGGCGCGCCCATCAGGTGCACGGCCAGGCGGGTCAGACGGTCGAACGCTTCCTCGGGCGGGGTGCCGGCGAGCGACGTAGCGCCGACGGCGGCCAGGCGGGCGGGGTCGTGCAGCAGGTCGGCGGGGTCGCTGGGCATGTCGGGGCGGACCGGCATGGGTGCGGGAGAACGGCACCGGAGGGCGTTCAGGCAAGTTGGATGCGGGGGATGAGGAGCGCAAGGGAAATGGCGGGGTGGTGCCGTGGGCTTCAGGGGACAGGGTATGGGGAACAGGCGATCGATGCCGATGCGCGGACAACCGTGCTCTCCGCGTCTCCGCGCGCGGACGATGGGATTGTCTCCCCGTGCCGCGCTTCAGTCCCGAGCGGTCATTCCGGTCGATGCGCCGGATGGATGCCGGCCTGTGAGGAAATTGGACAGCGGCGCGAAATCGCTCGCGTCGCCGCCTGCTCCGCCATGCCGGGACCGCCGGCGGAAGCGCTTCCCGGCGGCAGATGCGCGCCCCGGATCGACACGCCCGAATCCTGCAGTCCAACGCCCCCGTACCCCGTCACCTGTAACCTGTACCCTGCCCCCCCGAAGTAGCCTGTCCCCGGTCCCCACGAACGCCGTGACGTCTTGACACGGCGCCGCAACACCCCAAGTCTACGCCCCATGCCACCCACACCCGAACGCCACACGCCCGTCGTCGAGGACTACCTCAAGGCCGTCTGGATGCTGCAGCAGGTGGAATCGCCGGTTTCCACCTCGCGCATCGCCGAGCGGCTGGGGCTCACCGCCGCGGCCGTCACGGCCATGGTCAAGCGCCTGGCCGAGCAGGATCTTCTGCGCCACGAGCCCTACTACGGCGTGCGCCTGACCGCCGCGGGCGAGCTGGAGGCGCTGCGCATCATCCGCCGCCACCGCGTGCTGGAGCTGTTCCTGGTCGAAAAGCTGGGCTACGAATGGGACCGCGTGCACGACGAGGCAGAGCGTCTGGAGCACGCCGCCAGCGACGAGCTCATCGAACGGCTGGCGCGGCTCATGGGCGAGCCCGAGCGCGACCCCCACGGCAGTGCCATCCCCACCGCCGACGGCGAGGTGGACCGCGGCGCCTACCCCGCGCTGGGCGACCTGTCGCCGGGCGAGGTGCGGCGCATTCTGGAGGTGCAGGTGCAGGAGCCGGAGCAGTTGCGCTACCTGGGCTCGCTGAACCTGCGCCCCGGCGCGCAGGTGGAGGTGGTGGAGAAGTTCCCGTTCGAGGGGCCCATCTCGCTCTCGATCAACGGCGCGCCGGCGGTGATCTCGCACTCGCTGGCGCAGCGCATCCGCGTGCGGCAGGAGGAGACGAACTGAGAGGGAATAGGGAATAGGGAATAGGGAATAGGGAGCCCGGGCTCGGGCCGGTTCGGGTGCGCCGGGGCCCGCCTTTGCGGAGTCCCCCCTGTACCCTCGCCGTTCTGGCCGGCCTTTTGCTCCGCCCCGCCGGACACTCGAATCCACCGAGACCGGAAAGCAGACGATGCGGCAGATTCTGAAGTTGCTGGTGGGCGTGGCGGCGGTGGGCGTGGTGGTGGCCGCCTTCCGCGACTCGTCGCGCCAGCGGTGGCTGCGCCCCGCCCTCCCCGGCGCGGACGACGACGAGGGCGGCGACTACGCGCTGGGCGGCCAGGAGCCCGTGCTGGGCTACGACGGCATGGACCGCGACACGCTGCTGGACTGGCTGCGCGAGGCCGACCTGGACCGCGCCACCCTGCTGCGCATCCAGGCATACGAAACCGCCAGCCTGGCCCGCGGCCCCGTCCTCGACGCCATCGAAGACATGCTCGGCTGAGCCGCGCCCCGTACGACGAGCTTGCGGCCTGGGTCGAGGCAGGAAGAAACAGAAGGGC
>DATABT010000742.1:0-8648 GCA_036259455.1 Longimicrobium sp.
CGGAAGTACTGGGCGACGAGCGTTCCGGTAAGGCGGAGCGCGGCGGTGGAGGACTGCAAGTGCGAAAGTGCGAAAGTGCGAAAGTGCGAAAGTGGGTCTTTCGCACAACCGATTGGCGGTGTTCGCATCGTACACCGATGCGGCGAAACGGGTCAAGGGACGGGGCCCTCCCGGCCTCGCTCAGGCTCGTCCATCCCCTCCCGCAGATGGCGCCGGAGGGGATCGCCGTCGCACACCTCCTTGTGCGCACCCGTCGTTTGCGCGCAGCGCCCATGGGGGTGAAGCCCCGCCGGGCAAGCGCAGCGCGCCCAGGGCGGGGCTTATGGCACTTCCAGCCCCGGGTTTCAACCCGGGGTAGATCGCGGGGCGATGCCGGGCATGGCGCCGGGCGATGCCGGGGCATGGCGAGGGCGATGCCAGGACATGACGAGGCGCGATGCCAGGGCATGGCGAGGGCGATGCCGGGGCATTGAGGGGGGCGACGGCGGAGCGCGTGGCCGCCGGTGGTTGCGTGGTCGTGGATTCCGGGAATCCCGCACTCCTCCCGCTTGCGTGCCGGCCTGCTCCCACCTATCTTCCTTGCCGGTTGAAACTGATTCTCACCCGCAGCCGCAACGCAGCCCAGCCGAGATGCTGAAGCGCCTGTTCGCCAGGAAGGCCCCCGCCGCGCCCGCGCGGTGCGCCGAGTGCCCGCTGGCCGCCTGCGCCACCGGGGCCCGCGCCGCCGTGCTGCGGATGGAGTGCCCGATGGACGAGGCGCACCGGCTGCGCGGCATGGGACTGTTCGAGGGCAGCTGCGTGCAGGTGATCGACTCGCGCAACGGCATGCTGCTGGAAGTCAAGGGCGCGCGGCTGGCGCTGGGCGCGGCCCTCGCGCGCACCATCAAGGTGCTGCCGCTGGCGGGGTGAGGACGCTGGCGGAGCTGGCCCCGGGCGCGCGCGGCAAGGTGGTCAAGGTGGCGGGCGACGCCGACGCGGCCCGCCGGCTGATGGAGATGGGGCTGATGCGCGGCACCCCCGTGGAGGTGATGCGCGTGGCCCCCCTGGGCGATCCGCTGGAGGTACGGGTGCGCGGCTTCATGCTCACCCTGCGCAAGGCGGAAGCCGAGCACATCGAAGTGGAGTAGTGGATGGAAGAGGCCGCGGCCGGAACGATCTCCGCGCCCGCCGCACCCTCGCCCGCGGAAGCAGCGCGCGGCGGGGGTGTGCTGCATGTGGCGCTGATCGGCAATCCCAACACGGGCAAGAGCACGCTCTTCAACGCGCTGACCGGCATGCGCCAGCGCGTGGGCAACTATTCCGGCGTCACCGTGGAGCGCGTCGAAGGCCGCTACCGCGACGGCGACGCCGTGGTCACCGTCATCGACCTCCCCGGCACCTACTCCCTCTCCGCGTCGTCGCCGGACGAGGAGATCGCGCTGGCCGTGCTCACCGGCCACGCGCCCGGCATCGACCGCCCCGACGTGGTGGTGGTGGTGGTCGATGCGGCCAACCTGGAGCGTAACCTCTTTCTCACCTCGCAGGTGCTGGAGCTGGGGCTGCCGACGGTCGTCGCGCTGAACCAGGTGGACGCGGCGGAGGCGGCCGGCATTCGCATCGACGCCATCGAGCTCACGCTGGAGCTGGGGGCGCCCGTGGTGCCCACCGTCGCCATGCGCGGCGAGGGGCTGGACGTGCTGCGGTCCGCCATCCGCAAGGCACCGGGTCTCCCCCGCCCCGAGCGGCGCTTCGAGCTGCCGGCGGAGGCCGTCGCGGCGCTGCGGCCCGTGGAGCAGCGGCTGACGGACGCCGGCTTCAACCCCGGCGCCGCGGGGATGGAGGCGCTGCGCCTGCTCGCCGTGCAGGAGGTCGGCCGGCACCTGCGGGACGTGCCACGGCTGGAGCCCGCGGTGGCCGAGGCGCGGCGCAAGGTGGAGGAGGCGGGGCTGCTGCCGATCTCGCTGGAGGCGGAGTCGCGCTACGGGTGGATCGCGGAGGTCGTGGACCGCACCGTCCACCGCGCGGGGACGGGCGCCAGGACGGTCACGGACCGCGTGGATTCCGTCGTGCTCCACCGCGTGGGCGGGCCGCTGATCTTCGTGGCGCTGATGGCGATCGTCTTCCAGTCCATCTTCACCTGGGCGGAGCCGCTAATCGGCTTCGTGGAGGGGCTGTTCGGCGCGCTGGGCGGCGCGGTGCAGTCCATCCTCCCCCCCGGCGACCTGCAGAGCCTGGTGGTGGACGGGGTCATCGGCGGCGTGGGGAGCGTGCTCGTCTTCCTTCCGCAGATCACCATCCTCTTTCTGTTCATCGGAATCCTGGAGGACACGGGATACATGGCGCGGGCCGCGTTCATCATGGACCGCTTCATGAGGAGCGTGGGGCTGCACGGCCGCTCGTTCATCCCGCTCCTTTCCGGCTACGCGTGCGCCGTCCCCGGCATCATGGCGACGCGGACCATCGAGAGCCGCAAGGACCGCATCGCCACCATCATGGTGCTGCCGCTGATGAGCTGCTCGGCGCGCATCCCCATCTACACGCTGCTCATCGGCACCTTCATCCCGCCGATCGCCGTCGCGGGCGTGTGGAACCTGCAGGGGATCACGCTGCTGGCGATGTACCTGCTGGGGACGGTGACGGCGCTGGTGGTGGCCTCCATCTTCAAGCGCACGCTCCTGAAGGGACAGGCGCGGCCCATGATCATGGAGCTGCCGCCCTACCGCCTGCCGCGCCTGAAGAGCCTGGCGCTGAGCGTGTGGCACCGGGCCAGCCTGTTCCTCAAGAAGGCGGGAACCGTCATCCTGTCGCTTTCCATCGTGCTCTGGGCGCTGGCGACCTATCCCAGGTCGGAGCCGGCGCCGGCGTTGACGGACCAGCAGGCGCAGGAGGCGCAGCTGGCCGGGAGCGCGCTGGGGCGGATGGGGCACGCGGTGGAGCCGCTGGTGGCGCCGCTGGGGTACGACTGGAAGATCGGCGTGGGCATCCTGAGCTCGTTCGCCGCGCGCGAGGTGTTCGTCAGCACCATGGGCACCATCTACGGCGTGGGCTCGGACGCGGACGAGGGCTCGTCCACGCTGCGGGAAAAGCTGCGCGAGGAGCGGCACGCGTCCACGGGCGCCATCGTGTACACGCCGCTGGTGGCGGTTGGGCTGATGGTGTTCTACGTGTTCGCGATGATGTGCATGAGCACCATGGCTGTGGTCGTCCGCGAGACGGGGGGCGGATGGACGGGCGTGCGCTGGGCCGCGTTCCAGTTCGCCTGGATGTTCGGGCTGGCCTACGTTTCGGCGCTGCTGGTGTACCAGGGCGGGCGGCTGCTGGGACTGGGCTGAACTGCAGGGAATAGGGAACAGGGAATAGGGAATAGCCGGATGGACATTCAGACCCTCATCGTGGCGGTGATCGTGCTCGCGGCGGCGCTGTTCGTGGGCAACCGCTTTCGGCGGACGTTCCTCTCCGCCCGCGCCACGACGGGAAAGGGCGGCAAGAACTGCGGCCCGGACTGCGGCTGCTCGCCCCGCTGACGCACGGCTCCCCATCTCCCCGCTCCGCGAGGAGCGAGCGGGGGGGGGCGGGGGAGGGGGAGGGGCCCCACGCACGAGTCCCGGGACTTCCACGCGATGTCCGGGGCTTTTTGTATCTGCCCACCTCCCAGTGTAAAAATTACTTGACATCCTCCGGCGCACGTGGTATCCTCCTGCGTGTCGATTATTTTTTACATCACGTCAGGTATAGCTGACACGCACCGGGGATACGCGATGGACCTCTCGTTCCGTGAAAAGAGCCTGTGGGTGATGTTCGTCACGCTGGCCGCGGCCTTTGGCTTCTACTTCGTGACGGTGCTGCCCCCGACCGCGGCGAACGTGCGGCCGCCGCAGGTGATCCTGTTCTTCGTGGCGGTGGTGCTCCTCGTGATCCTGCAGATCGTGGGGCACGTCGCGATCGCCATCATCGACCGGCGCACGGACACCGACGAGCGCGACCGGCTCATCGAGCTCAAGGGCACGCGCAACGCCTCGTACGTGCTGGCGACGGGTGTCTTTATCGCGCTCTGCGCGGCGATGATGACGGACGGCAACTTCGTGTTCACGCACCTGCTGCTGGCGTTCTGGGTGCTGGCGCAGCTGGTGGAGATCGGGTCCCAGCTGGTGCTGAACCGGCGGGGAGCCTGACGGTGGGAAAGGAAGGCGGCCGCATCACGAACGAGATCCGCACCCTGCGTTTTCACCACGGCGAGATGACGCAGCAGGAGCTCGCGGACCGGATCGGCGTGACGCGGCAGACGGTGAACGCCATCGAGGGGAACAAGTACTCCCCCTCGCTGGAGGTGGCGTTCCGCATCGCCCGGGTGTTCGGGGTGCCGCTGGAGCAGGTGTTTCACTACAGCGGGCAGTGACGGGAGAGAATGCGCAACTCCGGGGGCGCGGGCGGCGTCCAAGGTTCAGGCCGCCGTCCACGTCCGGACCCGCCGGAGCGAATGAATTCGCCGCTGGAAACTCGCAAAGCCCGCCCCCGCGGACTCCGGGCGGACGGTGCGGCGCGATCCCCCGAGGAGATCATCGGCACTCCCGCTACCCTCCCGCCGGGTCCACATGACTCCTGCGCACATCAGTTCCGATCCGCCGCTGTCTCGCCGCGGCTTTCTCGCGATCTCCGCCGGCGCTACCGCGCTCGCGGCATGGGAGGGGTCGCCCGGGCTGCTGGCGCGTGAACCAGCCACGTCGGAGCGCGTGCGGCTGCTGACGCTGCCGCAGCGCGTCTACAAGCTGCGCGACAACAGCAAGGAGAACGCGGAAAGCTGGCTCTTTCACCTGGTTGTGGAGACGGCACCCGATGATGCGCTGGAGCCCATCGCGATGGATCTGGGCTATCTCGCGAGTGGACAGACGCTGGAGACGGCGGCGCTTGGAGAGGCGGCCGTCGCGGCGCTGCGCGTGGCGGAGCTCACGCGCAGCACGGGGATCACGGGCGAAACGCTCGCGGAGCCCGTGAAGTGGCAGGTCTACCGCATCCGCGCGTCGCGGCCGGTCGCTGCCGTCATCGACGAGATGCGCATTGCGATGCGGCTGCGGGACGGATCGGGCGGGGTCATCGATGCGGAAACGACCGTCGCAATCGGCACGTACACGCCGAAGACGAGCCTGATCTTTCCGTTTCGCGGGCGCGGGTTCATCTCCCAAGCGCAGGCGAACGACGGCGGACACGCCAACCGCAGCGGCCAGTTCGCCATCGACGCACTGGGCGTCGACGCGACCTACGCGCCGGTCTCGTCCGGCGAGGACGTCAACAGCGCCTACGTGGGATGGGGACGCGAGCTCATCGCGCCCGCCGCGGGCACCGTCGTCCGCCTGCGGGCGGACCGACCGGACCAGCCGGTGCCCAACCGCAGCGATCCCGCCTATTACGCGCCCGAGTTCCCCAACGGCGGCGACATGGGCAACCACGTCGTCATCGACCACGGCAACGGCGAGTTCAGCGTGATCGCGCACATGATGGCGGGCTCCGTACTCGTTACGCCGGGGCAGACGGTGGCGCAGGGACAGCCGATCGGCCGGCTCGGCAATTCGGGCGATACGAACGGTCCCCACGTGCACTACCAGCTGCAGTCCGGCCCCGACTGGCCCTCCGCCGACGCCCTCCCCTGCACGTTCACCAACGTCTCCCAGGAGCACCTGGTGCGCGGCACGTGGTTCACCGCGACGTGAAGGGCACGGGAGGACGGACGTCCCGGTCGTTGTGGCGAGTTCACTCGCCTTTGCTGGAGTGCCGGGCACGCGCATCCAACAAAACTCTTGCGCCTGAGTTTTACACCTGTATTATGTGACTGTCGAAGGAGACGGTCCATCCATCCGGCAGGGGCGTGATGAGCTACTCGCTGACCGAGCTGCAGCTCGCGATGATGAAGGTGCTGTGGGGGCGCGGAGAGGTGTCCGTAATGGACCTGCACGATGCCCTGCGCGCCGAGCGCAAGATCGCGCAAAGCACGGTGGCCACGCTGCTTACGCGGATGGAGAAGAAAGGGCTCGTCACCCATCGCCAGGACGGGCGCCAGTACCTGTACCGCGCGCTCGTCACCGAGGGGCAGGTGCGCCGTTCGGTGGTCGCCGAGGTGTCCGGCCTCTTCGGGCGGCTTTTCGAGGGCGACGTGACGGAGATGGTGAACCACCTCCTGCGCGAGAGCGAGGTAGAGGCCGACGACCTGGCCCGCCTGCGCCAGATGCTCCAGCAGCGCGAAGCCGAGCTGAAGGGAGGCGCCGAATGAGCGAGATGGCCCTGCGCGCGGCCGCGTGGCTGCTTACGTACGCGCTGCACAGCACCATCCTCCTCGGCACCGCCGCGCTGCTGGCCCGCCGCGTCCGCGGCGAGGCGTGGCGCGAGACGCTGTGGAAGGCGGCGCTCGTCGGCGGCCTGGTTACGGCGACGGTGCAGACGCAGTCCGGCTACGAGTCGCCGTTGGGCACGTGGCGGCTTGGCGGCACGCTGGACCTCGCGGTCCAGGTGGCGGATGATGCGCAGCCGGCCTCGCCGGCGCCCTCCACCGCCCTCCCGCGGCCGGTCGAGGCGGCGCCGCCGGCCGCAGCAAGCGGATCGGTCGGATCGATCGCATCGCCCGCATCCTCCAAAGCCGCCAGCGCGAGCACGCCCGTCACCGCGCCGGAGAGCGCGGTCACGCCTTCCGTATCGACCGCATCGTTCTCCATCCGCCTGCTCGTGGAACTCGCGGTGGCGGCATGGGCGATGGTCGCGCTGCTGCTGATCGCGCGCATCGCGTGGCGGCAGGGGCGGCTGCGGCGGATGCTGCGCGGCCGCGACACGGTGGCGGACGATGCGCTGCTGGCGATGCTTGCCGGGCTGCGCCGCAACGCCGGCCTGTGGCGCCCCGTTCGCCTGACCGCGTGCGAGGCCACGCCCACGCCGCTGGCCCTGGGCGGCGGCGAGGTGTGCGTGCCGCCGCGCTTCCTCGTCGATCTCGATCCCGAGCAGCAGCGCAGCGCGCTGGCGCACGAGCTTGCCCACCTGGCACGGCGCGACCCGGCGTGGCACTTCGCCGTGGCGGTCATCGAGGCCGTCTTCTTCTTCCAGCCGCTCAACCGCCTGGCGCGCCTGCGCCTGCGCGAATCCGCCGAGTTTTTGTGCGACGAGTGGGCCGCGCGGCACACGGGCTCGCCGCTGGGGCTGGCGCGGTGCCTTGCCGAAGTCGCGTCATGGGTGGCGCCCGGCCGTCCCTCCATCCCCGCCGGCACCATGGCGATGGCGGAGGGCGGATCGCCGCTCGTGCAGCGCGTGCAGCGGCTGACGGCGTGGCGCGGCGGGTCGCACCCGGGGAACGGGACGATGCGCGTCGCGGGCGGGGCGCTGCTGGTGCTCGCCGTCGCCTTCGCGGCACCCGCGGTGGCGTCTTCCGGCGAGCGGCGGCAGGAAGAGGAGCCGGTCCAGCCGAATCAGGCGGTGGAGGAGGACGTGGGTGGGGCGACGGACGCGCAGGAGCAGATCATCCGCCATCCCGATCCCTCGCGGCCGCTCGCGCGGCGCTGGGAGTGGGCGGTGGCGGAGGTGGCGCGTCGCGGGCTGGACGGCGCGTGGGTGGCGTACTCCGTCCCCACCCTGCTGCGCCCGGGCCACACCTGGGTCACGGACAGCGACAACTTCGGCATCGGCGAGCTGGGGCGCGCGGCGGTGAACCAGGTCGTGGGCGCGGCGGAAGAGGACATGGTGATGATCTTCCGCGTGGCGCCGGACGGCGTGGTGGAACGCGTGGCCGGCCGCAGCGCCGCGGGGTTCGAGCTCGGCCGTACGCCGGTGCTCTGGCTGGGGCGCGCGGAGACGGCGCAGAGCTTCGCGCAGCTGCGGCGGCTGGCGGACGGCCTGCGGAACCCCAGCCTGCGCGAAAGCCTGGTGGAGGCGATCGGCATTCACCGCGGTGACGCGATGGTGCCGTACCTGGCCGCCGTGCTGGGCCGCGACGGCAGCAACGGCGTGCGCCGCGAGGCCGCGCAGGCGCTGGGCCGCCACCCCGGCGACGAGGCGCTGGCCGCGCTGGTGACCGCCGTGGAGCGCGACGGCAGCGATGACGTGCGCCGCGAGGCGGTGGAGGCCATCGGGGCGATGCGCCATCCGCGTTCCGCCGCCGTCCTCCAGGAGATCGCCGCCGCCGCGCCGGACGCCGGCACCCGCCGTGACGCCGCGGAGGCGCTGGGCGGCGGCGGCACGGAGTCGTTCGAGGCGCTGCGCCGCATCGCCCTCGCCGGGAGCGACCCGTACATGGCGCGCGAGGCCGTGGAGGCGATGGGAAGATACTCCGCCGACCAGGCCGTGCCCGCGCTGCTCCAGATCGTGTGGGGCGGCGGCAACCCGATCGCCGCGCGGCAGGCGGCGGAGTCGCTGGCCGCGCTTCCCGCGCCCTGGACGGTGGAGGCGCTGGATTCCATCGCCCGCACGCACCCGGACCGCGCCGTCGCCGCCCAGGCGGTGGAGTCGCTCGGACGCTATCGTGGCGTCATCTCCGAAGGATACCTCACCGTCATCGCCCGCACGCACCACGACCGCCGGGTCCGCGAAGAGGCGCTGGACCAGCTCGCGCGCTTCCGCCAGCCCCGCGACAACATCGATCCCGATCCGGATCCCGACCCCGGGTTCTGACCCGGGCGTTCAGCGGCGGACGCCCGGGT
>DATABT010000743.1:0-8507 GCA_036259455.1 Longimicrobium sp.
CGTCCGCGCCGCAGACCAGGCACGTCGCGGGCGCGGGATCGCTGCGGAACTCCTCGAAGGGAAGGCAGCGGATGGTGGCCTTCGTATCCGCCTTGACCTTCTCTTCGCACTCGCCGGACCCGCACCACCCCGCGTAGACGAACCCGCCGGGGCCGTCCATGATCTCGCGGAAGCGGTCGTACGAATCCACGCCCCGGTACGAGTTCTGGTCCCGGCGCGTGCGGGCGCGCTCCAGCAGGAAGGCCTGGTAGTCGTCCAGCCGCTGCGCCATGGACCCCAGCACCTCCGCCTCGGGAAGGAACTGCTTGCGCTCCTCGCCCTCGGGAATGCGCCGCGCCAGCACCACCTGCCCCTTGGCGATGTCCTTGGGCCCGACCTCGATGCGGAAGGGCACGCCCTTCATCTCCCACTCGAAGAACTTGGCACCGGGCGTGAGCTTGTCACGGTCGTCCACGTGGGTGCGGATGCCGTCCAGCGCCGCCACGATCTCGCGCGCCTTGCCCAGCACCTGCTCGCGCTCGTCGTCCTTGCGGTAGATGGGGACGATGACGACCTGGATGGGCGCCACGCGGGGAGGCATCACCAGTCCCCTGTCGTCGCCGTGGGTCATCACCAGGCCCCCCACCATGCGCGTGCTCACGCCCCAGGACGTGTTCCACGCGAACTCCTCCGCGCCGCTCTCCGAGGCGAACTTCAGGTCGAACTGCTTCGCGAAGTTCTGCCCCAGGTTGTGCGAGGTGCCGTTCTGCAGGGCGCGGTTGTCCTGCATCATCGCCTCGCAGGTGTACGTGCGCAGCGCGCCCGCGAACTTCTCGCTCTCGCTCTTCTGGCCCACCACCACGGGCATGGCCAGGTAGCCCTCCATGAACTCGCGGTACACGCCCAGCATGCGCAGCGTCTCTTCCTGCGCCTCGTCGTGGCTGGCGTGGGCGGTGTGCCCCTCCTGCCACAGGAACTCGGCCGTCCGCAGGAACAGGCGCGTGCGCATCTCCCACCGCACCACGTTGGCCCACTGGTTGTACAGCAGGGGCAGGTCGCGGTAGCTCTGCACCCACTTGGAGAACATCTCGTAGATGATGGTCTCGCTGGTGGGGCGCACGATCAGGGGCTCCTCCAGCTTGCTGTCGGGGTCGGGGATCAGCCCGCCGCCCTCCACCGCCTTGAGGCGCGTGTGGGTGACGATGGCCGCCTCCTTGGCGAAGCCTTCCACGTGCTCCGCCTCGCGCGCCAGAAAGCTCTGGGGGATGAAGAGGGGGAAGTACGCGTTCTGGTGCCCCGTCTCCCTGAAGCGCAGGTCCAGCCGGTCGCGCATCAGCTCCCACAGCCGATAGCCGTAGGGGCGAATGACCATGCAGCCGCGCACGGGCGAGTAGTCGGCCAGCTCGGCCTTGAGCACCACTTCGTTGTACCAGGCGCTGAAGTCGTCCGCCTGGGTCGTAAGCGTTTTTTCGTTCGACATGGCTCGTAGACAGTCAAAAGGACCCGCCGCGTCGGGCGGCGGATCCGTGTTCTGGATGCGGATCGTGCCCGTGGTCAGGCGAAGATGTCGCGCACCGGCAGCTTCCACCCCGGCACCACGTCTTCACCGTCGAGGACATCTTCTTCGGTCAGATCGCGCGGATCGCGGCCCGGGCGGTACACGGCTACCGTCCGATCTTCCGGGTCCACCACGACGACCATCGGGGTTCCAGCGGAAAGGTACTCACGCACCTTTGCCCTGACTTCGCTGTAGCGGTCGTTCGGCGAAACCACTTCGATGGCCAGGTCGGGAGCACCACGGTAGTAGCCCGGGACGGGACCGTCCGCAGACAGCCGGTCAGCCCGAACGAAAGAGACGTGGGGCGCACGAACGGTGTCTGGTTCGCTTTCCAGCACATACCCGTATTCGGGACGTACCCTCCCGAGCCGACGCGAATACACGTGTGCGTCGAGCGACCGGTTGATGTTCTGCGCCGCGTCCGCGTGCCTTTCGCCTGCAGGGCTCATCTCCCGAACCTCTCCCTCGACAAGCTCGCGGCGGATGCCGTCTTCGGGCATCGCCAGCAGCTCGTCGGCCGTCACTGTCCGTAGCTGGGTGGCCATGGTTCACCTCCGCGACGCAATACAACTCGGATCCACCAGAAGGATAACCCTCCGGCGCACTCCCCGTGCCCGCGCCGGCGCTCTCGGGAAGATGCCGGCGCGGGCGTCACGGTCGGCCGATCTCCGCGAGCGGGACGCGCGACTCCTGTCCGCTCTCCATGTCCTTGACCACGCCCACGCCCTCGGCCACGTCGTCGGGGCCGATGACGACGGTGCGGCGCGCGCCCAGGGCCGACGCGTTCTTGAACTGCTTGCCCACGCCCTGGTGCCTGAACGCGTAGTCGACGGACGCGCCGCCGTCGCGCAGGCGGTGGACCAGCGCCAGCACCTCGGGCCGCTGCTGCGAAGTCACGGGGATCACGTACCAGTCCAGCGTCTGCCGCGTCTCGGGAAGAAGGCCGCGGTCGCTCAGCAGCTCGCGCAGCACCACGTCGCCCATCCCGAACCCCAGCGCGGGAAGCTGCACGCCGCCTACCTGGCCCAGCAGGTTGTCGTAGCGCCCGCCGCCGCAGATGGCGCGCAGCTCGCCGCGCGCGTCGAACAGCTCGAAGACGATCCCCGTGTAGTACGCCAGCCCGCGCACGATGGAGAGATCGAAGCGCACGTAGTCCATCAGCCCCATCGCGCGCAGCTGGCCGAAGATCTCGCCCATCCGCTCGATCTCCGGCGCCACGCCCTCCGTTTCGCCATACGCGCTGCGCACCGCGTCAAAGTCCGTGTGGCGAAAGATGTCCAGCGTGCGCTCGACGGCGTCGTCCGGCATTCCCGCCTCGTCGCGCAGGCGCTTGGCGATGACCTCGCGAGGATCGCGCTCCAGCTTGTCCACGATGTTGTAGACCTGGATCAGCTGATCCTCCGGCACGCCCGCGTGCAGCAGCAGCGCGCGCAGCAGCCGCCGGTCCGACACGCGCGCCACGAAGTCCTGCTCCGTGAGCCCGAAGGCGCGCAGCATGTCGATGGCGGCGGCAAGGAGCTCCGCGTCCGCGGCGGGGTCTTCCTCTCCGACGATGTCCAGGTTCAGCTGAAAGTGCTCGCGCAGGCGGCCGCGCTGCTGCCGCTCGTAGCGGAACAGCTGGGGGATGCTGAACCACTTGATGGGCTTGCGCAGCCCGCCCGCGCGCGCCGCGGCCATGCGCGCCAGCGTGGGCGTCATCTCCGGCCGCATGGCGACGTCGCGGCCGCCCCTTGTCGGTGAAGTTGTAGAGCTGCTGTACGATCTCGGACCCGGACTTCTCCGTGTAGAGCTCCAGCGGCTCCAGCGGAGGGCCGTCGTATTCCAGGAATCCGTAGCGGCGCGCGACCTCGCGCCACGTGCGCATGATGTGCGCGCGGACGGCGAATTCGTCGGGGTAGAAGTCCCGAAAGCCGGGCAGTGCCTGAAAGTTCGCGTTCGACATAGCCGCGGAATGTAGCGAGAGTGCGGCGGGCCTAGCAACTGCACCAGATCCGCCACGCGGGATGCACTCCCCGGGGATCGCGCCATCGTCCGCCTGGGCTGAAACACGAAAGCCCCGCGGCCGGCGCGGGGCTTTCCATCCATCCGGGCGGCGGCGGATCGCTACCGCCGGATCGCCATCCGCGCGCCGACGGAGAACACGTCCGCGTGCAGCGGCCAGGCGTCCGGCGTGGTGCTCCACGCGATGCGCCGCACCAGCTCCGCCCGCGCGCCGAGCGGACCGAACACCTGCAGGTCCAGGCCCGCCCGCAGCGACGCCATGGGCGCGATACCGGAGTCGTAGTCACCCTTCCACCCCGCGAACCCGGCCGAGGCGCCCGCGTACGGCGCCAGCGGCCCCAGCCGGACGGGGTGCGCCACGAACCCCGCGGCCACGCCCGTGCGCAGCGAGACGGGGAGCACGCACTCGTCTTCGGACACCAGGCGGCAGGCCCCGTGCGCAAACTCCCCCAGCGCCGCCGTCACCTCCGTCGTGGCGGACCACGCGGGGTGCACGGGGATCTCCGCCAGCAACGCGGCCATACCCGACTCCCGCGCACCCACGGACCAGTTCACGGTGGCGCCCACCTGCGGGACCAGCACGGCGCGGACCGGCGCGGGAGCGGCGGTCTGCGCATCGATGCCGTTCACGGAGAGCAGGACGAGCGCGGTGGCGAGGGCGGGTCGGAGCATGCTGCGGCGGAGTGCGGGTGGACGGTGGGCGCGCATGGACGTTTCTCCTTCAACGCCTGAACGCCGCGCGTACGGACAGGTGGTCAGGCGGTGGAAATCCCCATCTCCGCCAGCGCGTCGCCGACGGTGTGCACGGAGCCGGTGACCAGGACGGTGCCGTAGGGCGCCATCGTCTCCGCGCGCATCAGCGCGGCGCCGAGGTCGGGGATCACCCGGACGGGGATCTTCGCGTCCAGGGAGCTCGCGACCTGCTCCGGGTCCCAGCGGCGTGATTCGGGGGCGGTGGGTGCGACGGTCAGGATGGCGGCGTCGGCGCGGGTGAGCAGCGGCGGCAGCATCTCGCCCCACGCCTTGTCGGAGAGGATGGCCGTCAGCAGCACCAGCGGGCGCGGGAGATCCAGCCCATCCAGCGTCTCCGCCAGCGCGCGCACGCCGGCCGGATTGTGGGCGACGTCGAAGATCCAGGTCCCGCCGCGCTGGCGGACCACCTGCATCCGCCCCGGCCACCGCACCTCCGCGAATCCGTGCTGCATCGCGTCCCACGACGGCCGCGCGTCATCCGGCAGCACGCCGAGCAGTTCCGCCGCGAGCGCCGCGTTGCGTGCCTGGTGCGCGCCCACGAGCGGAATGCGCATCGAATGCGATCCCCAGCGCTCCGAGTCCAGCCGGAAGCGCGTGCCCTCCAGCGACACCTCCACCTCCGACACGCGCGCGACCGCGTCCAGCACCACGAGCGGCGCGCCGGCCTCCGCCGCGCGCCGGCGCAGCACCTCCAGGGTGAACGGCTCGCCCTCGCCGATGACGGCCGGGACGCCGGGCTTGAAGATGCCGCCCTTTTCCCACGCGATCTGCTCCAGCGAATCGCCCAGGTACTCCACGTGGTCGCGCGCCACGTTGGTCACCGCCGTCGCCAGCGGGGTAAGGACGTTGGTGGAGTCCAGCCGTCCGCCCAGCCCCACTTCGACGACGGCCAGGTCCACCCCCGCCTGCGCGAAGCAGAGAAACGCGAGCGCCGTGCCCGCCTCGAAGAAGGTGGCGCCGGTGCGCTCGATGGCGGGCCGCAGCCGCGCCTCCGCCTCCGCGAATCGCGCCCCATCCACCGGCTGTCCGTCGATGCGGATGCGCTCCGCGAACGAGACCAGGTGCGGCGAGGTGTAGAGGCCCACCGTTCGCCCGGGGTGCGCCGCGCGCAGGGCGGACTCGCAGAGCGCGCTGACGGAGCCCTTGCCGTTGGTGCCGCCCACGTGGAGCGCGCGAAAGCGCCGGTGCGGATCGTCCACACCGGCGAGCAGCTCCTGCGTGCGCTCCAGCCCCCAGCGAATGCCGCCCGTGGTGCGGGCGTACAGCCACGCCGCGGGATCGTCGGGCTTCATCGATCCGTCATGCGATTGGGTGAAGGGGTGAAACGGTGAAGGGTGAGCGGCCGTGTCACCCCCTCCCCCCACCCCTTCACCCTCACGCCGCTTCGGGCGCGCGGAAGGCCTCGCTCGCGGGCAGGCCCAGCATGTGGCGCAGCAGCTGGCTCAGCCGCGCCTTCAGCTTGCGCCGGTCCACGATGTCGTCCAGCATCCCGTACTCCAGCAGGAACTCCGCGCGCTGAAAGCCTTCCGGCAGCTCCTGCTTGATGGTCTGCTCGATCACGCGCGGCCCCGCGAACCCGATCAGCGCCCCCGGCTCCGCCAGGTTCACGTCGCCCAGCATGGCGTACGACGCCGTCACGCCGCCCGTGGTGGGATCGGTGAGGATGGACACGTACGGCAGCCCCGCCTCGTGCAGCTGCGCAAGGACGGCCGACGTCTTGGCCATCTGCATCAGCGAGAAGATCCCCTCCATCATCCGCGCCCCTCCGGAAGCGGAGATGATGATGAACGGCGTGCGGTTCTCCAGCGCCCGCAGCCCGGCGCGCGCCAGCTTCTCGCCCACGACGGAGCCCATGGACCCGCCGATGAAGGAGAAGTCCATCACCGCGATGGAAAGGGGAATGCCGTCCAGCTCGCCGTCGCCCGTGAGCGCCGCGTCGCCGAACGAGGCCTTGCGCTCCGCGGCGGCCAGGCGGTCGCGGTAGGGTTTCAGGTCCACGAAGCCCAGCGGGTCGCCCGAGCGCAGCTCCCCGTCCGTTTCGCAGAACGTTCCCTCGTCGATCAGCAGCTGCACGTACCCGTCGGCGCCCAGGCGCAGGTGGTGCCCGCAGTTGGGGCACACGTTCCAGTTCTCCCGCAGCTTTTCCCTGTAGACGATCTCGCCGCAGCTGGGACACTTTTCCCACAGCTCGCCCGGCAGGTCGCGGCGGTCGGCCGCCTGCAGGCGCGTCTTGGGCTTGCGGAACCAGGCCATATGTCGAATCCGGAAAGACGGAGGAGAGAAACAAATGTAGTCAGGGGCGCGCGGGTTTCCCCGCTAACGCCCCTTTTCCGCGGCGATGCGTTCCACCACCGCCATCGCCAGCAGGTTTACCAGCAGGAACGAGCCGCCGTAGCTGATGAAGGGGAGCGGAATGCCCGTCACCGGCATCACCCCCACCGTCATCCCCACGTTGATCAGCACGTGCGTGAACCAGCTCCCCAGAATGCCGATGGGCACCAGCGAGGCGAACGGGTCGCGCGAGCGCTCGGCCACGCGGATCAGCCGCCAGAAGATCAGCCCGAAGGCCGTCAGCACCGCCATCACCCCGATGAACCCCAGCTCCTCGCCGATCACGGAGAAGATGAAGTCCGTGTGCTGCTCGGGCAGAAAGGCCAGGCGCTTCTGCGGGCCCTCCAGATAGCCCTTTCCCCACAACCCGCCGCTGCCGATGGCCACGCGGCTCTGGATGAGGTTGTAGCCGCTCCCCCGCGGGTCGATGCTGGGGTCCAGGAACACCATGAAGCGCGCCTTCTGGTACGGCTTCAGCATGTTCCACAGGGGCAGCGCCACCGCGCCCGCCACCGCGTTGGCCACGAAGATGGAGACCTTCTCCGAGAGGAACGCGTTGCGGTAGAAGAGCAGCACCAGCAGCAGGATGATGTAGACGCCCCACACCCACGGGCTGATGGAGATGAACAGGCTCAGCAGCGGGCTGATCAGGAAGAAGATGGTGGTGACCGGCGTTCCCGCCCAGTACAGGCACCAGATGAGGATGCTGGCGAAGGCGAGCGCCGAGCCCAGGTCCGGCTGCAGCATCACCAGCCCCATGGGCACCGCCACCACGCCGATGGGCTTCCACAGCGCCCACAGCGTCTTGGGCGGCTCGCGCCACTCGCCCAGCACGCGCGCCAGCATGAGCGCCGTGGCGATCTTGGCCATCTCCGCCGGCTGCAGCCCCACGGGGCCGATGCGGATCCAGCTCTTGGTGCCGGCCGCCGTCCCCGCGCCGCTGCCGAAGGCCAGCGCCGCGATCAGCAGCACCAGCCCCAGCGCGTACGCCGGCTGCGCACCCCACTCCAGCCACCCCACGGGGATGCGGAGGATGAGGGGAATCACCAGCATGGCCAGCGAGAACCACAGCAGCTGCTGCCGCCACGTCCCCTCGGCGCGGGTGCCGGGGACGTCCACGTTCCCCGCGCTGAAGATCATGGCGATGCCGAAGATCGCCAGGCCGGTCACCAGCCAGAAAAGGACGGGATCGCCCAGCCGGATGGGGCGGTAGCGCTTCACCGCGCCCTCCCCGCGCCCGGCGCGAACGGGAGCCGCGCGCGCCGCGCGGCTCCGCTCTTCCCGTTTCCGGCCTGCATCCCCCGTCTCATGCGCTTCGGATTCACACCACCGCCTTGTACGCCATCGCCGCCGCCAGCCCCACCGCCGCCGCGTACACCGCCGCCAGCGGCGACGCGATGAGCAGCGTGCTCACCGGGCCGGCCAGGTTGGGGCGGATGAGCAGCACGTACACGATCACGTCGTACAGCCACTTTCCCGCCAGCAGGTACAGCGCCAGCAGCACCGGGCTGTCGCCGCTGAAGGGCTCGCGCGAGCGGGCGCCCAGGTACCCCAGGAGGGTGAGCGCCACCGCCCCGGCGCCCATGGTGAGCGGGTGCGCCGCGCCGTCCAGCAGCCCCAGCAGAAAGCCCAGCCCCGCGGCCTGCCCGGCGCGCAGGCGCCGCGCGGCCAGCAGCAGCGCCACCACCAGCAGGTCCGGCGCCAGCGCCCCCATCCCCAGCCCCACCCGCAGCAGGAAGTAGAGCACCACCAGAACCGCGATGAACCCCACGAACTGCCAGCGCGTCCCCTCCGTCATCCTCGTCCCCTCACCCGCGGCTGATGTCGCGCGGCCGGCCGCCCGCCGGATTGCTGGGCGGGGGCTCCAATCCCTCCGGCACCCGCG
>DATABT010000744.1:0-3295 GCA_036259455.1 Longimicrobium sp.
TGCGCGCGGCCTGCACCCGCGCCGCCAGCTCGGCCACGGTGGGCGCCTCGAACAGCGCGCGCACGGGCAGCTCCACGCCCAGCGCCGCGCGGATGCGCGAAACCACGCGGGTGGCGAGGAGCGAGTGCCCGCCCAGGGAGAAGAAGTTCTCCGTGGCGCCCACCCGACCGCGCCCCAGCACCTCGGCCCAGGTCCCCGCCAGCACCTCTTCCACCGGCGTCCGCGGGGCAACCCACGCCTCGCCGCCGGCCGCCGCGTCGGGGGCGGGGAGCGCCGCGCGGTCCACCTTGCCGTTGGGCGTAAGCGGCAGCGCGTCCAGCAGCACCAGCGCGCCCGGCACCATGTGCTCGGGAAGCGCGCGCCGCAGGTGCGTGCGGATCTCGTCCGCGGCCCGCCGGTCCCCCGCTTCACGCGGCACCACGTAGCCCACCAGCCGCGTCTCGCCCGGGGCGACGTCGCGCGCCACCACCGTGCATTCCGCCACGCCGGGAGCCGCGCGCAGCGCCGCCTCCACCTCGCCGGGCTCCACGCGGAACCCGCGCACCTTGACCTGCTCGTCCAGCCGGCCCAGGTACTCCAGCGTGCCGTCGGTGCGCCAGCGCGCCCGGTCGCCGGTGCGGTACATCCGCGTCCCCGCTCCACCGCCGAACGGCTCGGGAACGAAGCGCTCGGCGGTGGCCGCGGGCCGCCCCAGGTACCCGCGCGCCACCTGCACGCCCCCCACGTACAGCTCGCCGGGAACGCCGGGGGGAAGCGGCCGCATCGCCTCGTCCAGCACGTACGCGCGGCAGCCGGCGACCGGGCGGCCGATCAGGACGACGGGCACCTCGCCGTCCCCGCCGCCCGTGGCGTCCCAGCGGGTGCAGTTGATGGTGGTTTCCGTGGGGCCGTAGCTGTTCAGCAGCCGCACCCGGCCGGCCGACACGCGCCGCCAGGCGGCCACCGCCCCGGGGAGCGCCCGCTCGCCGCCGATCACCACCAGCCGCAGCGCGGGCGGGAGCACGTCCGGGTTCGCCTCCAGGTGGGGTACCAGGGTGTGCCAGACCGCCGTGGGCACCTGCAGCAGGGTAATCCCCTCGCGGCGGCAGGTCTCCAGGAAGGCGGCGGGCTCGGCCAGCGCGTCGGCCAGGGGCACCAGCGCCGCGCCGGAAAGGAGGGTGGCGAAGATCTCGTCCGCGGCGGGGTCGAAGCTGGCGGAGTGGAACTGCAGCACGCGGTCGCCCGTGCCCAGCGCGTACTCGCGCACGGTCTCGTCCAGGCACGCCGCCAGGGCGCGGTGGTCGATCCCCACCCCCTTGGGCGTTCCCGTGCTCCCCGAGGTGTAGATGACGTACGCCAGGTTCGTGGGGCCGGCGCCACCCGGGAGGTCGTCGTCGCGCCCGGCCGCGAGCTCCTCGCGCGCGGCGTCCAGGTCCAGCAACGCCACGCCCGCGGGCGCCGCCACGGCCGAACGCGTGCGCGCCTGCGCCACGAGCACCAGGGCCCGCGAATCGGCCAGCATGAACGACAGCCGCTCCGGCGGATACGCGGGGTCCAGCGCCACGTACGCGCCGCCGGCCTTGAGCACCGCCAGCAGCGCCACCGGCAGCTCCGCCGAACGCTCCAGGCAGACGCCGACCCGCACGTCGGGCCCCACCCCCAGGCGGCGCAGGCGGTGCGCCAGGCGGTTGGCCCGCCGGTTGAGCTCGCCGTAGGTCACCGTCTCCCCGCCGCACCGGAGGGCGGGCGCGTCCGGCGTCCTGGCCACCTGTGCCTCGATCCCCCGGTGGACGGGGACACCCGCCGCCTCGCGGCCCGCGGAGGGCGGGTTCCACGCCTCCAGGACCCGGCGCCGCTCCGCGTCGTCCAGCAGCTCCAGCGCGCCCACCCGCCGCTCCGGCTCCGCCGCCACCGTTTCCAGCAGCGCGCGGTACTGGCACACCATGGCCTCCATGGTGGCGGCGTCGAACAGGTCGCTGTTGTGCTCCCAAACCAGCGTGATGCCGTCGGCCTCGCCCGGGTGCCCCTGGCCGATGCGCTGCTCGGCGCGGGGGATGGCCACCACGTCGATGTCGAACTTGGACGACCCGTTACCCAGCGCCGGAGTCACCTCCACCTCCACGCCCGGCAGGCGCAGGTCGGGGATGGCGGAGTCGTGGAACGAGAACATCGCCTGGAAGACGGGATTGTGGGCCAGCGAGCGGTCCGGCCGCAGCGCCTCCACCACCATCTCGAAGGGGACCTCCTGGTGCTCGGCCGCGGCGAGGGCCGCGGCGTGCACCCGCCGCGCGAGCTCCGCGAAGGGGAGCTCCGGCTCCACCCGGGCGCGTACCACCACCGAGTTTACGAACATCCCGATCAGCTCGTGCGTCTCTTCCGCACGGCGGTTGGCGATCCCCGTCCCCACGTTCAGGTCCGCCTGCCCGGACCAGCGCCACAGCAGCACGTCGTACGCGGCCATCATGGTGGCGAACAGCGTCACCCCCATGCGGCGGCTGGCCTCGCGCAGCCGCCGGTACAGCTCCGCCGGCAGCTCGTAGCGCGGCGACGCGCCGCGAAAGCGCTGCTCCGCGGGGCGGGGGCGGTCGTACGGCAACGCCAGCACGGGCGGGCTGCCGGCCAGTTGCCGGCGCCAGAACTCCACCTGCCGGCGTGCCTCGTCTCCCTCCATCCACCGGCGTTGCGCGTACGCGTAGTCGCCGAACTGCCAGGCCAGCTCCGGCAGGGGCGACGGGCGCCCGGCAGAGAACGCCTCGTACAGCGCCAGCATCTCGCGCAGGAACACGTGGAACGACCACCCGTCGTGCACCACGTGGTGCTCGCGGTGCACCAGCACGTGCTCCTCCGCGCCCCGGCGCACCAGGAACCAGCGCACCAGGGGGAGCGTGGTCAGGTCGAACGCCTCGGCGAACGCGGCGGGGTACATCCGCCCTTCTTCCGCCGCCCGTTCCGCGGGGGAAAGCGCGGAGAGGTCCACCAGCGGAAGCTCCACCTCGAAGGGCGGATGCACCCGCTGGTACGGGTGCCCGTTCTCCGCGGGAAAGGTGGTGCGAAAGACCTCGTGTCGGCGGACGATCTCGGTGAGCGACGCGCGCAGCGCCGCCGCGTCCAGGGGGCCGCGGAAGGTGATGAGCGCCTGGAAGTTGTAGGACAGGTTGTCGCGCGCGAGCTGGAGCAGGAACCACACGCGCGCCGCGCGACGGGCGGCTGCCGCTGGCGTCGGCGCAGGAGCGCGTGTGGTTCCTGCTCCAGCTCGCGCGCGACAACCTGTCCTACAACTTCCAGGCGCTCATCACCTTCCGCGGCCCCCTGGACG
>DATABT010000745.1:0-5640 GCA_036259455.1 Longimicrobium sp.
TGCCCGTCGATGTCGAAGCCGGTCACGTGGTGCGCCATCAGCGTGCGCTCCGCGGGCGCCAGCTCCGGAAGCCGCGTGGTCGAGGGCGCGACGGGCGCCAGCGGCCCGCCGCTGCGGCGCGCGCGCAGCTCGCCCAGCACCGTCCACAGCGCCTGCCGCGGCCCGCCCTCGATCCACGAGCGGAACGCCCCCGCCGCCGCCAGCGCGCGCAGCCCGTGCTCCGAATCGAACCGTTCCACCACGTCCGCCACGGAGGTGAACGGCGCGCGCAGGATCTCCGCCTTCAGCCGGCGCCCCGTGACGGTGCCCAGCCCGCGGACGAAGCGCAGGCCCACGCGAACTGCAGGTTCAAGTGCCGAGTGCCCGGTACCCAGTGACGGCTCCCCTGGGCACTGGGCACCGGGCACTTGATCCTTCTTTTCCAGGGTGCAGTCCCACCCGCTGTGCGCCAGGTCCACCGGCAGCACCTCCACACCGTGCAGCCGCGCATCGTGGATCAGCGTGGAGACCGGGTAGAAGCCCATCGGCTGTGCGTTCAGGATGGCGCACAGGTACTCCGCCGGGTAGTACAGTCGCAGCCACGCGCTCGCGTACGCCAGCAGCGCGAAGCTGATGGCGTGCGATTCCGGGAAGGTGTAGCTGGCGCACGCCTCCAGCCAGCCGAGCACCTTCTCCGCCGCCTCCTCGTCCACGCCGCGCGCGTGCATCCCGTCGCGGATGGACTGCGTGGCCTTGAGCATGTCCTCGCGGCTGCGCTTGCGGCTCATGGCGCGCCGCAGCTTGTCCGCCTCGCCCGCGCTGCATCCGCTCACCACGATGGCGCAGCGCATCAGCTGCTCCTGGAACAGCGCCAGCCCGTGCGTGCGCCCCAGCACCGCCTCCAGGTCGGGGTGCGGATACTCCGTGGGCACGTCACCGCGGCGGCGCGCCAGCATCTCCTTCACCTGCCCGCCCAGCATGGGCCCCGGGCGGATGGCGCCCACGGAGATCACCACGTCGTAAAAGCAGGTGGGGCGCAGGCGGGGGAGAAAGTTGGCCTGCGCGCGGCTCTCGATCTGAAAGAGGCCGATGGTGTCCGCCGCGCCGATCTGCGCGTAGACGGCGGGGTCGTCCATCGGCAGGCGGCCGATGTCGACCTGCACGCCGCGCCACTCGTGGATCAGGTCGACGCACAGCCCCAGCAGCTTGAGCATCCCCAGCCCCAGCAGGTCGAACTTGGGAACGCCCAGGTCCGCGCAGTCGTCCTTGTCCCACTGGATGACGGTTCGCTTCGGCATCGACGCCGGCTCGATGGGCACCGCCTCGCCCAGCGGCGTGCCGGAAAGCACGAAGCCGCCGCTGTGGATTCCCCGGTGGCGCGGCAGGCCGTCCAGTCCGGCGACCAGCTTCACCAGCGCGCGGGCCCTGGGCTCCGCGGGGTCCAGGCCCACCGCCCGCAGCGCCTTGCCCTCCGACATCTCCAGCCACTCCGCCGCCGTCTTCGCCGACGAGTATCCATCCACCCGCTTCGCAAGGAAGTCCGCGGCCGCCACGGGCATCCCCAGCACGCGCACGGCGTCGCGGATGGCGCTGCGGCCGCGGTACTCCACGTGGGTGCACACCATGGCCGCGTGGCCGCGCCCGTACTTGTCGTACACGTACTGCAGCACGCGCTCGCGGGCGTCCATCGCCGCGAAGTCCACGTCGATGTCCGGCGGCTCGGGGCGCTCAGGGGAAAGAAAGCGCTCGAAGAGGAGGTCGCTGGCGATGGGATCGACGGCCGTCACCCGCAGCGCGTAGCAGACCAGCGAGTTGGCCGCGGAGCCGCGCCCCTGGCAGAGGATGCGGTTCTCCCGCGCGAAGCGGCAGATGTCCCACACCACCAGAAAGTGGTCCGCCATGTCCATCCCGCGGATGACGGACAGCTCGTGCTCCAGCTGCCGCCAGTGCCGCTCCGACGCCTCCGGCAGCCGCTCGCGCAGCCCGGCGCGCGCCAGCGACGCCAGCATGTCGTCCGCGGACGTCCAGTCGTCCGGCAGGTGAAAGCGGGGGTGGACGGGGGACGACTCCGTGAGGCGAAAGCCGGCGCAGCGCTCCGCGATCTCGCGGGTGCGGCGGATGCCCTCCGGCGCGGTCCGCCACCGCCGCGCCATCTCCGCCGGCGCCTGCAGGCACCACTCCGCGCTGGGGCGCAGCCAGCCGCGGCGGTGCGCCTCGTCCAGCGTCGTCTCCCGGCGGATGCACGTCATCAGGTCGTGCACGGCGCGGCCGGAGGGGTCGGCGTAGTGCACGTTGTGCGTGACGGCCCACGGGATCTCCATCTCCCGCGCCACGTCCAGCAGGTCCGCGCAGAGCGATGCCTCCTCGTGCGTGCGGTGGTCCCACAGTTCCAGGTGAAAGCGGCCGCCGAAGATCTCCCTGAGCTGCCCCGCCCAGGCGCGCGCCTCCGCGTGCCGCTCCTGGCGCAACAGGGACGGCAATCGGCCATGTGGACACCCCGAAAGCGCCACCAGCCCATCGGCTCGCGCGGCGAGGGTCTCCAGGTCCAGGGCGGGGGCGCCGCGCGGGCTCTTCATCCGCGACGCCGTGAGCAGCCCACAGATGTTTTTCCACCCGGCCCAGTTTTCCACAATCAGGGTGAGGTGAGACCCGTCCCACAGCGTGGTTTCCGCGCCCAGAAGGGGGGCGATTCCGGCCGACTCGCAGGCACGCGAAAAACGCACGGCGCCCCCCAGGTCGTCGTGGTCGGTGAGCGCCAGGTGCGTGTAACCGAGCTCCGCCGCCCTTGACGCGAGGCCCTCGGGCGATGTAGCACCGTCACCGAGCGAAAACGCACTGTGACAATGCAGCTCGACGTAATCCCCTTGATTCACAGGCACTTACGGAAAAACCGCGCGCAATGCGCCATCGCGGTCACGTCACGAACGCACCTCAATCGTACCACCCTTCCAGGTACCACCGGCCGGTCGGCCCGTCGCGGTAAACCAGTCCCAGCCACCCCTCCGGCGACTCCACGCGCCAGTACTCCCGCGCCGATCCGCGCGCCCACCAGCCCCCCGAAATCCGCTCCGGCCCCTCCGCCCGAGTTTTCCACAATCGCGGTGGAAAACCCCCGATCCCCCCGCCGGGCAACGCATTCTGCCCCGGCGGAATGTCCACCTGTGCGGGGCGCTGCTCCGCGTCCACCCGAACGCCTACCGGAAGAGGCTCGGGAAGGCGGCGCAGGCAGAGGGGGAGGGTGTTGCGAAACACGCGGCTGTCCTCTCCGGAGCGCCCGGTGGACGCAGGACGCGCGTCCGCCACCGTGGCGATGCCGTCGCTTCCCCGCGGTGCCCAGTCCGCGGCGTCGCCGGGAAGGTGGGCGCCGTTGTGCACGGCCGTGCTGAGCGCGCCCTCGCCCCAGCGGGCAAAGACGGGAAGGAGGGCCGCGTGCAGGGCGCCGGGGTCCGGCGCGGGGGCGGTGAACGCGTCCAGCTGGTCCGCGCGCGCCGTCCCCTCCTCCTCCGCGACAAGGGAGACGCCGCTCACGGGGCCGGCGAGGGTGCGCGCCTCCACGGCGCGGCGGCAGAGGTCCGCCAGCACCCGCGCGTCCGCCGTGGGCCGCGCCGGCCGCACCTCGCGCACGTCGTCCTCCGCGTCCTCCACCCGCAGCACCAGGCGCAGGCGCGCGGGAATGCGCTGCCGCGCCTCCAGCTGCCCCAGGACGGAGCCGATCAGGCCGCCGAGCACGAAGCGCAGCGGCTCCGACGTTTCGATCGCGGGCTCGAAGTCCGCCTCCGCGGCGGCGATGCCGGGCGCGGCGGGGCGAAAGGGCCAGCGCGTGTCGTCGCCGCGGGCCAGGCGCCAGGCGCGCAGCCCCTCGGCCCCGAAGCGCAGCTCCACCTCCGCGGGGACCAGCGCGGCCAGGTCGCCGCAGGTCCGCAGCCCCAGCAACTCCAGCGATTCGCGCAGGTCGTGGTGGATGGGGATGAGCGAGAGCGAGCGGCGGCGCAGGTAGGCGGCCTCGCGCCCGGGCGGCACCACGCGCACGGAGACGGCGCGCTCGCGCGTGGCCGCGGCCGCCGCGATGCAGCACGCCGCCACGCCCACGCGCGCGGGATGGCCCGCCTGCTCCGCCGCCTTCGCCAGCGCGCGCGCCACGCCCGCGTCGCCGCCGTGCCCCTCCATCCCCGTCAGGTCCGCCCAGAAGGCGCGGGGGTAGCCGCGGACGGGAATCACGCGTGGCGCGGCGCCCAGCAGCGCGCCCGCCAGCGCGGCGCGCGCGCCGCCTTCCAGCGCGGGCGCGTCCGCGGGAAGCCGGATGCAGGCGATCCGCCGCGCCGTCATCCGAAGCGCAGCAGGCGGGCGGCGGCGCGGCGGTCGGGGCCGTGCGCCGCGTGCAGCCGGGCGGCGGGCTCGTGCACCAGCTCCACCTGCCGCTCGCCGGTGCGCGCGCCCCACCCCTTGGCCATCTGCACGGCGCCGGGGCGGCGGAAGCGGCCGCCCGCGCGCAGTCCCGCGTGGACACCGGTGCGGCGGAACTCCAGCCTGACGTCCGCGCGCCACGAGGTGCCGCCCCCCTCCGTGGAGACCAGCACCGCCGCGTCCGTCTCCCGCGCCAGCGCGCGCAGCCGGTGCGCGTCCACGGGCTCCGGCGCGGGCCCGTCCAGGACCACCAGGCCGAACGCGCCCGTGCGCAGCAGCGTCTCCGCCACCCACGCGCCTTCGCCGGCGTGCTCGATGCCGGGCGGCCGCGCGACCCACAGCCCCGGCGCGGAGTGCTCGTCCGGGCCGCACCACGCGGCGGGGTCCAGCGTGCGCGTGGCGTCCACCAGCGCCACCAGCGTCTCCCGGCACGCCGCCTCCACCAGCACGCGCAGCGCGGCCGTGCGCCCGCTCGTCGCCTCGCCCGCCCACAGGGTGATGGCGCGGCGGGGAACGCCGCCGGGCACCAGGGCGTCCAGGGCCGCCACCCCCGTGCGAATCCCCGCTCGCTCGCGCGACGGCGCCTGCCCCGGAATGGGCACGATGGCATCGCCAAAGCGCTTTTCCATGGTGGCGCGAAGCAGCTTCAGGTCGGGTGCGGCGCTCACGATCGTACTGCCTTGATGAATGCTCCCGCTTTCCGTTTACGTCATCGTGCGGGCAAAGCAACATTAATACCGAAGAATATCCGAAACAAGCTCCCGCCCCGGATCGGCTAAGTGACTGTGCGTCGATAATTTAGACGCAAGTTTACGTTGGGCGCATGTGTATGTTTACGCCGTGCACGAAACCGGTTGTCGTGTATAGATGTATTGCGTCATGCACCTGATTCCGTCACTGTTGTACGTCTTGTACAGCGGATGAAAGTGGCCGCGTCCACACAGGAGAAATTGTGCGGAGAGGCGGATTTTCTGGCGGATCGACGCCGAGCTGTCATTTCGAAGGAGGCGCCTGCACCGAACTCAGCCCGTGCAGGATTCCCGTGGCGCCGACTGAGAAATCTACTCACCCGTGCTGGTGATCCGGCCCGCGGCCCGGTCCTCGACCCGCTTCTGTGCGGCGCATCGGAGGCGGGTCGAGGACCGGGCCGCGGGCCGGATCACCAGCACGGGTGAGTAGATTTCTCAGTCGGCGCCACGGGAATCCTGCACGGGCTGAGTTCGGTGCAGGCGCCTCCTTCGAAATGACAGCTCGGCG
>DATABT010000746.1:0-2253 GCA_036259455.1 Longimicrobium sp.
CCCCAGCAGGGGGCGCGCAGGCCGGCCGCCTCTTCCTCGCTCCACCCCAGCAGCTGCTCGGCGGCCGCGTTCCACAGCGCCACCGTTCCATCCACGTCCAGCACCACCGCGGCCGACGGGAGGGCGCGGAAGGCGCGCAGGTGCCCGCGCGCCGCGTCGCGCTCTCCCTCCTCGCGCTGGCGCGCGGCGCTCACGTCGCGCAGCGTCCAGTGCAGCCCCGGCGCGCCTCCCGGGGGGGCAAAGTGCGCGACCGACGCCTCCACCATCACGGGCACCGCCATCCGCGGCTGCAGGCACACGTCGAAGCGCGCCGGCAGCGGCTCGTTCACCAGGCTCCGCAGTCGCGTGCGGAACTCCAGCCGCTCCTCCGTGGGCACGAACACCGCCACCGGCTTTCCGCGGATGGCCCTGGCGCCCAGGTTCAGCAGCGCGCCCGCGGCCGCGTTGGCGTCGCGCACCACCCCTTCGGCGTCCGTTACCAGCAGCGCGTCGGCCGCGCCGTCGAACAGGGCGCGGTTCCAGTCGCTGGCCGTCTCCGCCGCCAGCCACGCGTCTTCGAGCTGCCCCTGCTGCGTGCGCAGCTCCTCTTCCGTTACCCGCAGCTCTTCGATGGCCGTCTGCAGCTCTTCGATGAGCTCCGACGCCAGCGACTCGCGCGGGGTGGGCGCGGCGGCGTGGATGCGGAGCTCCTGAAGACGCGGGAGGAGCTGGGCCGTGTAATCGTGCCCGACGCGATTGCTGCTCACAGGGACCTGCTCTTACGGAGGCTCAAACGGAGGAGGGGACTTCGGTTCCTCAAATGTTTCCCGTTCGATGCAAACTTCCGGCCACGGCGGGACTGTTCCGGCTCTGGACCGCCATCTGCAACAGCGGGCCCCGCAAAGACCGTGGATGCCGCGTCGGCGTTTGCACGGAACGGACCAGCGGCGGCGGGAGATGAACGGGATGAACGAGCGGGGTGGGCTGAATCGGCACCAGTTCGTATCGGTTCGCGCGGGCGGTGGTGGGTGCTGACGCTCATTCAGGGCGGGCGCGTTTACGATCCGGATCCGCGGGGCGAGCGGTCGGTGCTGCTGGCGGACGGGCACGTGTCGGCGGTGGGGAGCATCGACCGGCGGGCGCTGGAGTCGCTGGGAACGGACTACGAGATCATCGACGCCACCGGATGCATCATCGTCCCCGGCCTCATCGACCCCCACGTGCACCTGCTGGGCGGCAGCGGCGAAACCGGGTTCAGCACGCAGACGCCGGAGTTCTTCATCAGCGAGCTGGTGCGCTTTGGCATTACCACCATCGTGGGCACGCTGGGCGTGGACACCACGATGAAGACCATGCCCGGGCTGCTGGCCAAGGTAAAGGCGCTCGGGGAGCAGGGGATCAACGCCTGGTGCTGGTCCGGCGGATACGACCTGCCGCCCAATTCCATCCTCGACAACGTGCGCGAGGACATCCTCTTCATCGAGGAGATCATCGGGGCGGGCGAGGTGGCCATCAGCGACCGCCGTGCCCTGCCCCACGCGCCGCGGGAGCTGGCGCGCGTGGCCGTGGACTGCAACGTGGGCGGGATGCTGGCGCGAAAGGCCGGCCTGGTGCACGTGCACGTGGGGGAGGAAGACACGCGGCTCCAGCCCATCCGGCAGGTGCTGGACGAGTTCAACGTCGATCCCGCCTGGTTCTACGCCACGCACGTCGAGCGCAGCGAAAAGCTGATGGACGACGCCATCGCGCTGGCGAAGAAAGGGATGCCGTGCGACGTGGACGTGGTGGAGCGCGACCTGCACCGGCGGGTGCGCTACTGGCGCGAGCACGGCGGACCGCCGGAGCTGCTCACCGTCTCGTCCGACGCGTCCATGACCAGCCCGCGCGGCGTGTGGGAGCAGCTGCGCGACTGCGTGCACAACCACGGCTTCGCGCTGCAGGACGTGCTCCCCCTGGCCACGCGCAACACCGCCCGCATCCTCAAGCTCCGCGAAAAGGGCGAGATCCGGAAGGGATGCGCCGGCGACCTGCTGTTGCTGGAAGAGGATTCGCTGGAGGTCGTCCACGTCCTTTCCCAGGGCGAGGTGGTGGTGCGCGACGGCGAGGTGGTGGAGCAGGAGCGGTGGCTGGACGACAGCGACCGGATGATCGAGCTGCGCGGGCGGAAGTACGAGTGAAGCGCGAAAGTGCGAAAGCGCGATGATGGGCCCGGGTTCGAGTGCTTCGGACACTCTGGTCCACGTGGGGGGAACGCGATCGAACTCTCCCATCTCC
>DATABT010000747.1:0-22752 GCA_036259455.1 Longimicrobium sp.
ACTTCGCGCGGTGCACCGTCATCGGCAGCGTGGACTTCATCTTCGGATGGGGGCGCGCCGTGTTCCACGACTGCGACATCGTCTCGCGCGACCGCGGCAGCGCGACGAACAACGGCTACATCACGGCCCCCAGCACGCACGCCCGCCAGCCGTACGGCTTCGTCTTCGTCCGCAGCCGGCTCAAAAAGGAGACGCCGCGGATGGCGCCGAGCTCCGTCACGCTGGGGCGGCCGTGGCACCCGTCGGGGCGGCCGGACGCGATCGGGAGCGCGGTGTTCATCGACACGTGGATGGACGACCACGTGGGCGCCACCGGCTGGTCGCCCATGAACAGCACCGACGCGGCCGGCCGGGTGGTGGAGAACCAGCCGGAGGGCGCGCGCTTCTTCGAATACGGCAGCAACGGCCCCGGTGCCGTCGCCAGCCCGTCGCGGCGCGTGCTGACGCCGGAGCAGGCGGCGGAGTACACCATCGCGCGCGTGCTCGGCGGCTGGGATCCGCGCCCGTGAAGAGAACGGCACTCACGCAGAGCAGCAGAGGAACGGCAGATTGTCTTTCTGTTGCTCTGCCCCTCTGCTGCTCTGCGTGCAATGCTTTTTGGGGGAGAGACGTGAGATGATCCGGATTTCGATCGCGGCGCTGGCGGTGCTGGCCTCCGTCTCGTGCACGGCCGCGCAGCAGCCGGCGGCGAGCGCGCCGAGACCGCCCGTGCTGGACACGCTGCTGTCGCTCTCGCGCATCGGCGCACTGCCGGAGCCGGCGCGCGGAGAATGGCAGCGCTACGTGGGCGATTCGCGCCGCAACGCCGACCGCGACCGCGCCGTCATGGACGCCGAGCTGCGCGCGGCGGGCACGCAGACGTGGACGCCCGCGCCCGCCGGACGCGGATTCCAGGTTACGGACGAGATGACGGAGGCGTGGTTCCGCGGCGACTCCGCGCGGCGGCTGGCGGACATCATCGTCTCGTACCAGACGCCGACGGGCGGGTGGAGCAAGCGGGTGGAGTTCACGCACCTGCGCCAGCCCGGCGAAAGCTTCGGCGCCGAGGTCCGCTGGACGTGGATCGGCACGCTGGACAACGGCGCCACCACCGAGCAGCTGCGCTTTCTGGCCCGCGCCATCGCCGCGCACGGGGACTCCGCGCACCGCGCCTCGTTCCTGCGCGGCATTCACTACCTGCTGGTCGCGCAGCAGCCCACGGGGTGCTGGCCGCAGGTGTATCCGCTCATGGGCGGCTACCACGACGCCGCGACGTACAACGACGACGCGACCGTAAACGCCCTCCGCGTGCTCCGCTCCACCGCCGGCGACTACGCGTGGGTGCCGGAGGATGTCAGGTCTCGCGCGGCGGCGGCGGTGGAGCGGGGAATCGGCTGCATCCTCGCTACCCAGGTGGTGGTCGATGGACGGAGGACGGCGTGGGGCGCGCAGCACGATCCCATCGGCTTTGCGCCGGTGAAGGCACGCGCGTACGAGCACGCGTCGCTCAGCGGGCGCGAGAGCGCGGCCATCCTCAACTTCCTGATGGAGATCCGCGATCCGTCCCCCGCGGTGGTGGAGGCCATCCACGCCGCGGCGGCGTGGTTCCGCCAGACGGCCATCACCGGCTACCACTACGTTCCCCGCGGCGGCATCACGCCGCGCGAGGGTGGCGGGCCGCTGTGGGCGCGGTTCTATGAGATCGGCACCAACCGCCCCATCTTCAGCGACCGCGACGGGCAGATCCGCTACAACCTGTCACAGATCGGCGAGGAGCGCCGCACCGGCTACCTGTGGTACACCGACGAGCCCGCCACCACCCTGCGCCGCTACGAGCGCTGGCTGCGGCGCCGCGGTGGGTGAAGGGAGATGGGGTGACAAAGGAAGTGGGGCGACAGGATGTCCTCTCGTTCTTTCTCTGCGTCCTCTTTATTGATTTCCTGAGGGAGCGCACGCGCGGGACTTGCCTTTGCACCGGCGCCTGTGCGCGACCGAAGGATCTCGTGTGCCGCACCGCGAGGCAGGTTTCAAGGCACGATGGCCGGCCCCGCGGTTCTGCCGGCGAGATCCTTCGGTCGGCGCCATAATTCCTCGCGTGACGCTGGTCCGGCGCGACGCCTCCCTCAGGAAATCACCTGGCTTGATCCACGTGATCCGATGCGCGCTGTCCCGGCGAAGTGTCGGATTCGGATGATGGAATTCGTTCTCCTTGCGGGACAAATCGGGCGCGAGCACCTTGCGGAGGCGGGTCCGGATTCCTCGCGGCGGGAGGATGAGATGCCTCGGCCCCGCGATCGAGGGGAGAAGGTCCTTCGGTCGGCGCCAGAGTCCGTCGTGCGAGCAGGGCGTTGCGCCTCCCTGACTAGAAAGACCCATTCGGGCCAGGGCCGTCGAGGGGGCGTGGCACCAGCACGGGCGAGTAGATTTCTCAGTCGGCGCCACGGGTTCCTGCAACGGCATAGATCGCGCGGGCGCCTCCTTCGAAATGACAGCCGTGCCGAGCGACTTTCATCCGACAGGGTGCGCGGAGCGCCGAATGACTCAGGATGACTGGGGAGAACAAAAGAGGACGCGGATGATGATTTCATCCGCGTCCTCTTTGTTCTTCCACGTCCTCCACGCGATCAGCTTCTGGAGGAGCGCGAATCGATCAGCTGCCGGTTGTGCCCCAGCCGGCGGACTGCTCCAGCAGCGGGTTGGTGGCGATGGCGGCCGCGGGGACGGGGTAGAAGCGGTACTTATCGCCGATCACGCCCGCGTTGGTGCCCACCTTGGGAACGCTGCTTCCCCACGGGCTGGAGTTCAGGTTCTGCCCGCCGGCCGAAGCCGGCCTGCCCGCGGTGATGTTGGCCTCCACGCGGGCCTTGCTCCACGCCCAGTGGCGCTGCATGTCGAAGAAGGTGTGCCCCTCCAGGATGAGCTCGTAGCGCCGCTCGGCCTGGATGGCCTCGCGCAGCTGCTGCTGGCTCATCGACCGGTCCAGCCCGCCCAGCCCGGCGCGCGCGCGCACCGCGTCCACCGCGTCGAAGGCCTCGGCCGTGGGGCCGTTCAGCTCGTTGGCGGCCTCGGCCTGCATCAGAAGCACGTCCGCGTAGCGCAGCAGGATGTAGTCCGTCTCCTCCGCGCCGCCGGTGCCCGCCGCGGGGTCCAGGTACTTGCGGGGGGACGGGCCGCCGCCCGGCGTGCCGTAGGCGGTCAGCTGCGAGCTGGTCATGGTCCGCGACCAGGTGAGCGGGCCGCGCGTGGGGTGCGTGTAGCCGGTGATGAAGGTGCCGTCCCTGCGCTCGTCGGCGGGGTTCCAGTCACGGTAGAACGGCCACTCCGCGTAGAACGACACGCCGCCCGAGTTGGCGCCGCTGAGCCCGCTGCCGATGGGCGCCACGTGCTGCGCCAGGCGCCCGCCCCTTCCCGACACCCGCTGGTTCTGGATGGAGAAGATGACCTCGGCGTTGTTCTCGTTGTCCAGCGCGAACACGCGCTCGAAGTCCTGCAGCAGCTGGTACCGCCCGCCGGCCACCACCGCCCGCGACGCCGCCAGCGACGCGTTGAGCGAGGTGGCCCCGCCGCCGTGCACCAGCGCCTGCTGCAGGTGCACCTTGGCCAGCAGCGCCCGCGCCGCGCCGCTGGTGGCGCGGCCCGTGTTGGCGCCGCTCACGCCCGCGTAGGTGGCCGGCAGGCTGGCGGCCGCGAACTCCAGGTCCTGTACGATGGCCGCGTACACCTCCGCCGCGGGGTCGCGGGGACGGGGCGCCGCCTCTTCCAGCCGCTGCACGTACTCCAGCCGCAGCGGCACGTCGCCGAACAGGCGGACCAGGTTGAAGTAGTGGATGGCGCGCAGGAAGCGGGCTTCGGCCACCACGCGGTTGCGCAGCGTGGCGTCCATGCTCCCGATGCCCGGCACGTTGTGGATCACCGCGTTGGCGCTGGCGATGGCGCTGTAGGCGCCGCCCCATACCGTGGGCAGGTACGGATGCTCCACCGTGTAGTTGAAGGCGTCCAGCGAGCCGCGGTCGTGCGCCGCGCCGTAGCGCGAGGTGAGCTGTTCGCCGGGATAGTCCACCAGCATGTAGAAGTTGCGGCCGTAGTAGTCGTCAACCCCGTACCCGTTGGGGGTGTTGAACGAGGCGTACACGCCGTTCACGGCCGCGATGGCGTCGTCCGCGTTGCGAAAGAAGTTCTCCGGCCCGATGAAGTCCTCGGGGACCTCCGACAGAAAGCCGTCGTCGGTGCAGGCCGCCGTGCCCATGAGCAGCAGGGCGGCCAGCGCGGCGGCTACGTTTCTCTGGATCATCTCTCTCCGAAAAGTCCGGTGGTCGATTCAGGCCGGGCGCCGCGGGAGGGTGCGGCGCCCGTCCATCCTCCTCAGTAGCCGACGTTGACGCCGATGGTGAGCGTGCGGGCCAGCGGGTACGCGCCCACGTCCACGCCGCGGTTCACGTTGCCCACGCCCATGCTGCTCACGTCGGGGTTGTAGCCGCTGTACCGGGTCCAGGTGTGCAGGTTGCTGCCGGTGACGTACACCCGCGCCTCGCGCAGCCCGCGCGGACTCACCCAGCGGCCCGGCAGGTTGTAGGTGAGCGTCACGTTGGCCAGCCGCAGGTACGAGCCGTCCTCCAGCATGGTATCCACGTAGTTGCTGCCGATGCTGGCCGAGTTGGCGCCGATGCGCGGGTACTCCGCGCCGGGGTTCTCCGGCGTCCAGCGGTTGAGGAAGCGCTCGCGGGTCACGTTGGTGGTGGGCGAGCCGCCTTCCACGCGGATCAGGTTCAGGTTCAGCACGTCGCTGCCGAACGAGCCGTGCAGAAAGGTGCTCAGCTCCAGGCCGCGCCAGCCGACGGTGCTGTTCCACCCCAGCGTGTAGTCGGGATTCGGGTCGCCGATGACGGTGCGGTCCAGCTCGTTGATGAGGCTGTCGCCGTTCAGGTCCAGCACCCGCGCGTCACCCGCGAAGAACTTCCGGTCCGCCAGCTCCGCGGGGTAGTTCGCGGCCTCGGCCGAATCGCGGAACATTCCGTCCGTCCTGTAGCCGTAGAACACGCCGATGGGGTGCCCCACGCGGATGTCCGTGCCCGGGAAGTTGAAGTTGGCGCTGATGCCGCGCACGCGGAGCACCTCCAGCCCGCCCAGGTCCAGCACCTCGTTGCGGTTGCGGGCGAAGTTGAAGGAGTTGCTCCAGCGCGCCGTCCGCACCCCGTCGCCGCGCAGGGGCTGCACGCCCACCGCCAGCTCCACGCCGCGGTTGCGCACCGTCCCCGCGTTCTGCCACACCTCGCGGAACCCCGTCTCCAGCGGCAGCTGCACGGGAAAGAGCAGGTCTTCCGTCCGCCGGTTGTAGTAGTCCGCCGTCAGCGTGGCCCAGCCCCAGAGGCCCACGTCCACGCCCGCGTCGAACTGGTAGGTGGTCTCCCACCCCAGCTCGCGGTTGGCCAGCGCCGTCTGCCGGTAGCCCGTCACCGTGGTGCCGCCGAAGCTGGTGTTGCGGGGGTCCAGCACGGCCAGCGACTGGTAGGGCTGCACGGCCGCGTTGCCGGTGGCGCCGTAGGCAACGCGCAGCTTGAGCTCGTCCAGCGCCTCCACGTCGCGCATGAAGGGCTCCTGCGACAGGCGCCAGGCGAACGCGGCGCTGGGAAAGAAGCCCCACTTGCGGTCCGGGCCGAAGCGCGACGAGCCGTCGTAGCGCCCGGTGAGGGTGAACAGGTAGCGGCCCAGCAGGTTGTAGTTCACGCGGCCCAGGTACGAGGCCAGGGTGGCGCGCGTCTGCCCCGAGGTCACCAGCGGCCCGCCCTCGCGGTTGCCGGCCCCGATGTCGTGGTAGCCCAGGTCGTCGCTCAGGAAGTTCTCGTTGGTCATGCTGGTGCGGGTGGTCTCGCTGATCTGACGCGTGTACCCGACCACCGCGTTCACCAGGTGCGCCTCGCCGAAGGTACGGTTGAGCGACAGGGTGTTCTCGTTCAGCCAGCTGCTGCTCTCCGTACGCCCGCGGATGGCCTGCCCGTTGGTCTGCTCGCCGCGCAGGGTGACGCGCGGCCAGTAGGTGTCGCGGGTGCGGGTGGCCACGTTGGCGCCCAGGCTGCTGCGGAAGGTGAGCCCGTGAGCCAGGTCGTACTCGCCGAACAGGTTGCCCAGCACGCGGTTGTCGCCCAGCACGTCCTTCATGCTGGTGAGCACCGCCACCGGGTTCTGAATGTCCTGCAGCGTGAGCGCGCCCGTGAGCTCCGGCGGCGCGTCGGCGATCATCTCCGTGAACGTCCCGTCCTCGCGGTATACGGGGAGCGTGGGCAGGTACTGCAGGGCGGCGGCGACGGCGGAGGCGTCCGATCCCCCGACCGCGCCGTCCGTGGGCGCGAAGCTGGTGCGGACGCGGCTCCCCGTGAGGTTGGTGCCCAGGCGCAGGCGCGGCCCGATCTCCTGGTTCAAATTCAGCCGCAGCGAGGTGCGCTCGAAGGCGGAGCCCAGCACCACGCCGTCCTGGTCGTAGTGCCCGGCGCTCACGGCGTAGCGGGTCGCGCTGGCGCCGCTGGTGCCGCCGGTGACGCTGGCCTGGTAGCTCTGCAGGGGGGCGTCGCGAAAGATCAGGTCCTGCCAGTCGGTGCTGGGCACGGAAGGGGGGTTCGCGTAGATGGGCTCCATGTCCTGGCTGGCGGCCCACTCGTTCACGAACTGCGCGTACTCCGGCCCGGTGAGCAGGTCGTAGCGCCTGGCCACGCTCTGCGTCCCCGTGAACATCTCCACGCTCACGCGCGGCGCGCCGGCCTGACCCTGCTTGGTGGTGATGAGGACCACGCCGTTGGCCGCGCGGGCGCCGTAGATGGCGAGGGCGCTGGCGTCCTTGAGGATCTCGATGGACTCGATGTCGCGCGGGTTGAGCGCGGTGAGCGGGTTGGGCGCCACGGTGATGGCCGCCGAGCGCCCGCCCGCGCCGGGAGACTCCGCCGCGTAGTCCACCTCGACCGGAAAGCCGTCGATGACGTACAGCGGCTCGCTGCTGACCCCCGCGGAGACGCTGGTGCCGCCGCGCACGCGGATGCTGATGCCGCCGCCGGGCGCGCTGCTGGCCGTCTGCACCTCCACGCCCGGCACGGTGCCCTGCAGCATCTGGTCAATGGAGGTGACGGGCATCCGCTCCACCGCCTCCATGTCCACCGACGCCACGGAGCCCGTGAGGTCGCTGCGCCGCTGGGTGCCGTATCCCACCGCCACCACCTCGTCCAGCAGAATGGCCTGCTGCGCGAGCTGCACGTCGACGGTGGAGGTGGCGCCGGCGGTCACGGTGACCGTCCGCGTCACGGTGCCGTAGCCCATGCCCGTCACGCTGACGGTGTGGCTGCCGGCGGGAACGCCGGCGATGGTGTAGCGGCCGTCGGCCCCGGTCACGCCGCGGGCCTGGGTGCCCGTCACGGTGACCGTCACGTTGGGAAGCGGGCGTCCGCCGCCGGATTCCGTCACCGTCCACGCGATCCGGCCGCCGCTCTGCGCGGCGGAGGACAGCGGGGAGAGCGCCAGGGCCAGCAGGCAGAGGAGTGGGGCTGTCCATCTCATGTGCGGACTCTCTCCGGGAAGGGTAGCGACCTGTGGGTCTGGGGTGTGGCGAGGGTGCGGAGGGTGGCGCCCTTCCATTTGCACCCAGTTGGAACAAATTCGACGGGCCTGCGATTTCCCGTTCGGAGCCGAACGGGTGCGTACTGCGGAAATCCCGGCGATGTCTGCCTGCCGGGGCACGACTGGGGGATGAAGCCGGACAATGATATTGTTCCTGATCAGAACTAACGATCCTGAATGTAGCGAAACGGTTCCCGGAGTGCAACATCTCCCGCGGACGAATTGGCCTCACACGGAGTCGCCGGAGGAAGCGGAGTCGTTCCGTGCCGGCGATGGCCGGCTTCTGCCCGTCATCAACCTGGAACGGCACTCACGCAGAGCAGCAGAGAGGCAGAGAAGCAGAGGACAAACGATGTTCTCTGCTCCTCTGCCCCTGTGCTGCCCTGCGGGAGTGCTGTTCAGCCGACTCCGTTAACTCCGTTGACTCCGTGTGAGGCCCTCCCTAGTAGCCGGGGTTCTGCGTGAGCTGCGGGTTCACCGCGATGGCGTCACTGGGGATTGGGTAGAAGCGGTCGTTGTCGTCCAGCGTGAGCGTGACCTTGGGCACGCTGCTGTCCCGCGCGATGCAGCTGCTGCACCCGCTGGGGCGCGGACGGTTCCAGATCGCCCGCATCGCCGCCGTGCTGTACTGCTCGATGCGCGCCTTTGCCCACTGCCAGTGCCGCTGCGAGTCGAAGTGCCCGTGCCCCTCGCCCGCCAGCTCGTAGCGGCGCTCCAGGAAGATGGCGTCCTTCATCTGCGCCTTCGACAGCCCCACGGGCAGGTCCGGCACGCCCGCGCGGCGGCGCACCTGGTTCACCAGGCCGCGCACCTCTTCCGTGGGCCCCGCGTTCTCGTTCACCGCCTCCGCCAGCGACAGCAGCACGTCGGCGTAGCGGATGAGGATGAAGTTGGGCTCCTCGGCGCCGTCCTGCGAGCCCGGCACCTTGTCCATGTACTTGTGCGGCACCGGGCTGGCGTGCCCGTACGCGTTCACCGCGGCCTGCGTGCTGTCCCACGTCACTGTCACGCCGCTCTTCTTGGTGTACGCCAGCAGCCAGGTGGCCGCGCGGCGCGTGTCGTCCTGGTGGTAGCTGTAGTAGAACGGCCACTCCACGCCAAAGGACGGGTTCTGGCTGTCGCACCAGGGAAAGTCGCTCTGGCTGGGGAGGGGGCGCGGCGCGTACTGGTCGCACATGTGGCCGCCGGCGCCCGGCGCCCGCGTGTTCTGGATGTCGAAGATGACCTCCGCGTTGTTCTCGTTGGTCTGCGAGAACACGCTGGCGTAGTCCGGCAGCAGAGAGTAGCGGCCGCTGCTCACCACCTCGCGGGCCCAGCGCTCCGCCTGCGTGAACGCCGCCGCGCCGCCGCCGCCCACCGCGCCGTACTGCAGGTACACCTTGGCCAGCAGCGCCCGTGCCGCCCCGCTGGTCACGCGCCCCACGTCGCGCCCCGAGTAGCTGGCGGGAAGCACCGGCACCGCCGCCTCCAGGTCGGCGATGATGGCCTGGTAGGTTTCTTCCGGGCTGGCGCGGGGGCGCTGGATGTCGGCCAGCGACTTCGTCTCCTCCAGGTACAGCGGCACCCCGCCGAACAGCCGCACCAGGTTGAAGTAGTGGTACGCGCGCAGGAACAGCGCCTCGCCCACGATGCGGCTGCGCAGCGTGGCGTCCATGTTCTGGATGCCGGGCACGTTGTCGATCACCGCGTTGGCCCGGTTCACCGCGTGGAACGCGGACTGCCAGACGCCGATGATGTAGTTGTGCGACGGCGTGACCGTGTACACGTCGGGCATGGTGCGTTCGTTCGTCGCGCCCAGGCGCAGCGTCATGGTCTCCGTGGGATAGTCCACCAGCATCCAGAAGTGGCGGCCGTAGTACTCCGTGTCGTCGATCCCCAGCGCGTCCACGTCGGCCTGAAAGCCGTCGTACGCGCCGGCCAGCGCGGCGAGCGCGTCGTCGGCGTTGCGGTAGAAGTTCTCCGGCGCCACGAAGGAGTACGGCACCTCCGTGAGCTCGTTCTCGCACGCCCCCGTCAGGGCCAGCGCGCCCAGCACGGCGAGGGCGCGTACGCTTCCGTGCATCTTCATCGCGTCCTCCTCAGTAGGCGAAGTTGAAGCCGACGGTCACCGACCGCGCGGACGGGTACGAGCCGATGTCGATTCCCCGGTTCAGGTTGCCCACGCCGAAGCTGCTCACCTCGGGGTCGAACCCGCGGTAGTCCGTCCAGGTGACCAGGTTGGTCCCCGTCACGTACAGCCGCGCCCGGCTGAAGCCGCGCCCGCGGATCCACCGCTCCGGCACCGAGTACGCGAGCGAAAGGGTCTTCAGGCGCAGGTACGATCCATCCTCCAGGATCAGATCGTTGTAGTCCGTGGTCCCCGCGCCCACCGTGTTCACGCCGAACCGCGGATAGCGCCCGTGGGGGTTGGAGGGCGTCCAGCGGTCCGTGTAGCGCTCGCGGAGGACGTTGGTGGCCAGGTCGCCGCCCGTAAGGCGCCACAGGTTCAGGTTCAGCACCTCGTTGCCGAACGTGCCCGTCAGCAGGCCGCTCAGCTCCAAGCCGCCGAAGCTGAAGGTGTGCTGCCAGCCGAGGGTGTAGTCCGGGTGCGGGCTGCCGATGACCGTGCGGTCGCGCACGTCGATGGTGTCGTTGCCGTCCTGATCCACGAAGATCACGTCGCCCGGGCGGTAGGCGCCGCCGGCCACCGTGTTGCGCACGCCCGAGAGCGCCGCCGCCTGCAGGCTGTCACGGACGATCCCCGCCGTCTCGTATCCCACGAACACCCCGATGGGCTGGCCCACGCGCACCACCGTGCCGCCCAGCTTGAAGTCGTCGCTGATCGTGGAGGCGCGGATCTCGTCGTCGCCCCCCAGGTCCACCACCTGGTTGCGGTTGCGTGCGTAGTTGAACGACGTGCGCCATCCCACCCCGCGCATTCCGCGCCCCTCGCCCGGCAGCACGTCCACGTTCAGCGAGAGCTCCACGCCGCGGTTCTGCACCGACCCCGCGTTCACCAGCCCGCGCGCGAACCCGCTCTCCGACGGCAGGTCCACCAGCAGCAGCAGGTCGTCCGTCTGCTTGTCGTACCAGTCCGCCGTCACCAGCACCCGGTCCCACAGGCCGAGATCGAGACCGATGTCCAGCTGCGTGGTGCTTTCCCAGGTCAGCTCGCTGTTCGACACGCCGACGGGGAAGTATCCGCTCACCACCGTGCCGCCGAACGAGTAGGAGGTGCTCGTCAGCCGCGCGAGCGACTGGTACGGGCGGATGCCCGGGTTCCCCGCGCGGCCGTACGAGGCGCGCAGCTTCAGCTCGTCCACCGCGCCCACGCCGTCCATGAACGGCTCGTCCGATATGCGCCAGGCGACTGCCGCGGAGGGAAAGAAGCCCCACTTGTTCCCCGCGCCAAAGCGCGACGAGCCGTCGTAGCGCCCGGTCAGCGTGAGCAGGTACCGGTCGAAGAGCGAGTAGTTCAGGCGCCCCAGGTACGACTGCAGGATCCACTTCTCCCGCTCCGACGTGGGCCGGTCGAAGACGGTGGCGCTTTCGATGTCGTCGAAGGTGGTGATGTCCGTCACGAAGCCCGTGGCGCCCATCCCCGTGCGCACGTTGCTGCTGGTCTGCCAGGTGTAGCCGCCCAGCAGCTCCACCTCGTGCGCGTCGGCGAAGCGGCGGTTGAAGGTGAGCGTGTTCTCGTTCAGGTAGCTGAGCACCTCCGCGCGGCCGCGGATGGCCTCGCCCCCCGCCTCCTCGCCGCGGCGGGTGAGGCGCGGGTAGTAGGTGTCGCGAAAGCGCGTGCTGAAGTCCGCGCCGCCGCTCACCCGCGCCCGCAGCCCCGGGAACGGCTCCCACTCGCCGTACGCGTTCCCCAGGATGCGCGTGTCGCCCAGCCGGTCCGTGACCTCCGCCGCCAGCGAGACGGGGTTGACGAGGTTCGATGCCTGGCCCGCCGGCACGCCGACCAGCGGCAGGTCGCGTCCCTGGTAGGGATAGCGGCCGTCCGGCAGGCGCACGGGGAGGAAGGGGTAGGCCTGGATGGCCGCGCCCACCGCCCCCGCGCGGGCGTTGCTCTCGCCCTCGGTGGGGATGAAGGTGCTGTTGACGCGGCTGCCGGTGAGGGTGGACCCGAAGCGGAATCGGTCGCCGAAGCCCTGCTCCAGGCTGGCGCGCAGCGAGTAGCGCTCGAAGCCGGAGCCCAGCACCACGCCCGTCTGGTCGAAGTAGCCGCCGCTCACCGCGTAGCGGGTCAGGTTCTCGCCCGACGAGCCGCCGCTGACCGTCGCCTGGAATCCGCGCAGCGGGGCGGTGCGGAAGATCTCGTCCTGCCAGTCCGTGCCCACGCCCAGCGTGTCCATGAACGCCTGGTCGAACACCGCCGTGCCGCCCGCGTCCACGCTGGCCTCGTTGATGGCCTGCGCCAGCTCGCGGGCGTTCAGCAGGTCGTAGCGGTTGGCCACGCTCTGCGTCCCCGTGAACATGTCCACGCTCAGCTCCGGGCGCCCCGTGGCCCGCCCGCGCCGGGTGGTGACGATCACCACGCCGTTGGCGCCGCGCGCGCCGTAGATGGCCGTGGCGCTGGCGTCCTTGAGGACCTGGATGGACTCGATGTCGTTCGGGTTGAGCGCCGCCAGCGGGTTGCTGGGCACCGTGGCCGTCACCCGCCCGCCGGTGCCGGGGGATGCCGCGTCGGGATCGTTCTCGATGGGAAAGCCGTCGATCACGTACAGCGGCTCGCTGCTGCCGCTGATGCTGCTGCTGCCGCGAATGCGGATGCTGATGCCGCCGCCCGGCGCCGACGACGCCTGCGTCACCTGCACGCCCGCCGCGGTGCCCTGCAGCAGCTGGTCGATGGACTGCACCGGGGCGTCTTCCAGCGCCCGCGTGTTCACCGTGGATACGGAGCCGGTCACGTTGCGCCGCTCCTGCTCGCCGTAGCCCACCACCACCACGTCCTGCAGCAGCAGCGCCTGCCCGCGAATGGCGAAGTTCACCGTGGCCGTCTGCCCCGCGGCGACCGTCACCGTGCGCTCGCCCTGGCCGTAGCCCAGGCGCGTCGCGCGAATGGTCCGGCTTCCGGCGGGCACGCCGGAAAGCGAGTAGCGTCCGTCCGCGCGCGTAACGGCGCGGATCCCGGAGCCCACCACCGACACCGTGGCGTCGGCCAGGGGCGCCTGCGTCTGCTCATCCACCACCGTGCCCGAGACCGTCCCCGTCTGCGCCGCCAGGGCGGGGGCGAACAGCGCCGCGCAGAGGGTCGTTGCCACCAGGGTCCATCTCATCTTCCACTCTCCTGGAAGGGGGGAGCGCACGTGAGACCGCGGATGCGGCGCATGGCCGCGCGAACCGGCTCGTTGCATCGGCGTGCCGAGGGGTGGTGGCCTTTGTCGCTCCGCGGAACAAAGCGACGTGTGAAAGCGCGGCACGTGACCGGCCGGGCGATGGCCACACTCCGCGTTCCGACAGGATTTTTGCGCGTGGAGAAGCACGCGGCGCAGGGTGCCGCGCGGCCGGACCGGCGCCGCCGCCCCGGGGAGGAGCAGGGGCATTGTTTCCATCAAGAACAATTGGTGCGGCACGACGGGCCTCCCTCTCCTGAGGTGCGACCATCAGCGGACCTACCGCAACTGCAACTGCTTTTTCCTCACGCAGAGTCAGCAGAGTTAGCAGAGTTGCTCCATGCAGGCGGAGACATCCTCCCGTTCCCTCCACTGACTCCGACGATCACACGGTTCTCAGCGAGCAGTACGAGAAAACTCTGCTGACTCTGCTGACTCTGCTGACTCTGCGTGAGGCCCATCTTTTCCCCATCACGCGTCGAGATTGGCCGGCTCGAGCTTCGGAACCATCAGGTGCATGATCAGCAGCGCCGTGACGTACGCCAGGCCGCAGATCATGAAGATGATGGAGTAGTTGTTGTTCGTGGCCTCCAGAATGCGGCCCGTGGCGCGCTGAAAGAGCACGCCGCCCATGGCCCCCGCGAACCCGCCGATGCCCACCACCGAAGCCACCGCGCGGCGCGGGAACATGTCGCTGGCCGTGGTGAAGATGTTGGCGCTCCACCACTGGTGCGCCGCCGCCGCCACGGACACGATCGCCACCGCCAGCCACAGGCTCTTCGCGTGCGGCGCGAACATCGTGGGCACGATGAGCAGCGCGGCGATCAGCATGGCCGTCTTGCGGCCCGCGTTCACGCTCCAGCCGCGCTTGATCAGGTTGCTGCTCAGCCAGCCGCCGCCCACCGAACCCACGTCCGCGATCAGGTAGATGGCCACGAGGGGCGCGGCCAGCCCGGCCAGCTTCACCCCGAAGCTGGCGTCCAGGAATTT
This sequence comes from Longimicrobium sp., assembly GCA_036259455.1. Classification (GTDB taxonomy): domain Bacteria; phylum Gemmatimonadota; class Gemmatimonadetes; order Longimicrobiales; family Longimicrobiaceae; genus Longimicrobium. The sequence continues at coordinate 13,887 of DATABT010000747.1, forward strand.
GGGCAGCCAGTACAGGTAGAACCACCAGATGGGGTCCGTGAGGAACTTGCCGATGAAGAACGCCCAGGTCTGGCGGTACTTCAGCAGGCTCAGCCAGGGCACGTGCGTGGTGGGCTCCGCGGGGTCGCTGCGGATGTACGCCAGCTCGCCGGGGGACACGCGCGGGTGCTGCTCCGGCGAGCGGTACATGGCCAGCCAGAAGGCGAGCCAGACGAAGCCCAGCGCGCCGGTGACGATGAAGGCCCACTCCCATCCCCAGCGCAGCGCGATGAAGGGCACCATCAGCGGGGCCACGATGGCGCCCACGTTGCTCCCCGCGTTGAAGATGCCGGTGGCGAACGCCCGCTCCTTCCTGGGGAACCACTCCGCCGTGGCCTTGATGGCGCCGGGAAAGTTGCCCGATTCACCCAGCCCCAGCGCGGCGCGGGCCACGGAGAACCCCGCGGCCGTCCGCGCAAAGGCGTGGCCCATCGCGGCCAGGCTCCACGCCACGACGGCGAACGAGAACCCCTTGCGCACGCCGATGCGGTCCAGCATCCGCCCCATCCCCAGGAACCCCAGCGCGTACGCGAAGCTGAACCAGCTGACGATGTCGCCGTAGTCCGATTCGCTCCAGCCGATCTCGCCCTGCAGCGTGGGGGCAAGAATGCCCAGCACCTGCCGGTCGATGTAGTTGATGGTGGTGGCCGCGAAGAGCAGCGCGCAGATGGTCCACCGGTAGCCGACCCCCGGCGACGCGGCCCACGCCGCCGCCTCGGCGGCGGCCGAGGCGCCGGCGCTGCTGGCCAGGGTGGGGTCGGGTGCCACGGAGGTGGTGCCGGGCGTCTCGCGGTCGGTCGTGGACATGGAATTCACTGCGTTCGTGCGAGGAGTGCGTCGACCTCGTCCGCCGTCACGCGGTTGAAGTCGCCGGGAATGGTGAGCTTGAGCGCGCTGGCCGCCGTGGCGAACTGCAGCGCGGCCGCCGTCTGCCGTCCGCGCAGCAGGGCGTGGAGGAGCGCCGCGCAGAAGCTGTCGCCGCCGCCCACGCGGTCCGTCACCAGCACCTGCCAGCGGCGGCTCTGGTGCAGCTGGTCGGCGTGTGGATCGTAGAGCGCGGCGCTCCACGCGTGCTCCGACGCGCTGATCACCTTGCGGCTGGTAAGGGCCACGGCGCGGCACCCCAGCTCGCGCGCCAGCGCCTGCGACGTGGCGCGGAGCGTGTCCGGCGCCCCGCCTTCGCCGGGCCCCACCCCCAGCATGGCCTGCACGGCGCCGGGGTTGCCGATCACCAGGTCGCAGCCGGTCACCAGCGCGCGGGTCAGGGGCACGGGGTCGCGGCCGGTCCAGAGCGCGGGGCGGTAGTTGAGGTCGATGCTGACCTTTACGCCGAGGGACCGCGCCGTCTCCGCCGCCTGCCGCGCCGCCGCCGCGGGCCCGTCACCCAGCGCGGGGGTGATGCCGGAGAGGTGCAGCCAGTCCGCCCCGCGCAGCAGCGCCCGCCAGTGGAGCTCCGCGGGATCCAGCCGCGAGAAGGCGGAGCCGGCTCGGTCGTAGACCACCCGCATCCCGCGGATGTCGGCGCCGGACTCCACGAAGTAGATGCCCAGCCGCTCGCCGCCGCGCAGGATGCCCTCCGTGCCCACGCCCTCCGCCCGCAGCGCCGCGAGGGCCGCGTCGCCCACCGGGTTGGCGGGAAGGCGCGTCACGTAGTCGCTGCGCTCGCCCAGGTGCGCCAGGCTGGCCGCCACGTTCGCCTCGCTGCCGCCAAAGAAGGTGCGCAGCTGCGGCGACTGAAAGAGCCGCTCCTGCCCCGGCGGGGAGAGACGCAGCATCAGCTCGCCGAAGGTGACCACGCGGCTCATCGGGCCCCTCGTGCGCTGGCCACTTCGTCCACGGTCTTGCGCGCCAGGCTGGTGATCATCCGCCAGTCGCCCTTCGCGACGAGTGCCGCGTCCACCAGCGCGCTGCCGAGGCCCACGGCGGCGGCACCGGCCTTGATCCACGTTCCCGCGTTCTGCGGCGTCACGCCGCCGGTGGGGCAGAGCCGCAGGAACGGCATCGGCGCCAGCACGCCCTTGATGAACGCCGGGCCAAGCGCATCGGACGGAAACACCTTCACCATGTCCGCCCCGGCCTCGTGCGCCCGCAGGATCTCCGTCGGGGTAAAGGCGCCGGGGAGCGCCGCCACGCCCATCCGGTGCGCCTCGTCCACCACCTCCTGGCGAAAGACGGGGCTGACGACGAACCGCGCGCCGGCCTCGATCGCGCGCCGCGCCGTCTCCGCGTCCAGCACCGAGCCGACGCCGATCAGCATCTCCGCGTCGCCTTCGCGGGCCAGGCGCTCGATGGCGTCCAGCGCGCCGGGAACGGTCATGGTCACCTCGATGGCGCTCACGCCGCCCGCGTGCAGCGCCCGCGCCGCGGGGAGCACGTCGTCCGCGCGCGCCAGGCGCACCACCGCCAGCGCGCCGAGCGTGGTGATCCGTTGGACGATGGACTGCCGATCCGACCCGGTCATCTGCCTCGTTCGAACGTTCGTAAGGAATTTTCAGCGCAGAGTTCGCGAACCCTGCGGTCAAGCCGTTCAGGCGGCCGCAGCGTGCAGATGGGCCTGGAGCGCGGCGGGGACGCCGTCGCGCTCCATGCGGCCCAGGTGCGCCGCCACCGCGTCCGCGAAGCCGCGCACCGCGTTCAGGTCGGTGCCCCAGAGCTGCGCGTCGCCGCAGACGGCGCGCACCGTATCGTCGACGTTGCCGGCGGCGGCCCCGTGGGCGCGCACGCGGTCCGCCTGGTCGTCGGCCAGGCCGCGGCCCTCGCGCACGAAGCGCAGGTACGCCGCAAAGCCGAAGGCCAGGCACTCCGGCGCGCGCCCGTGCCGCTCCGCGTAGCGGACGATCGTGGGGACCACGCGCACGCGCACCTTCATGGTCTGCTGCAGCGAGATGTCGTGCAGGGCGTGGCGCACGCAGGGGTTGGCGAAGCGGTCCATCACCGCGTGCGCGTATCCCTCGCTCCCCGGCGCGTCGAGCGTGGGGACGATCTCTTCCATCATCGCGCCGTGCAGAAAGGGGCCGATGAGCGGATGCCGCACCGCCTGCAGCACCGTCTGGCACCCGCAGAGGATGGCGGCGGGGACGATGACGGTGTGCGCCCCGTTCAGCATCCGCACCTTGCGCTCGCGGTACGGCGCCACGTCCTCCGTCACCGTGACGCCCGGGACGCCGGCGAAGGGGATGCGGGCGCGGAGGCCGTCATCCCCCTGGATCACGAACAGGCGATACGCCTCGGCCACGGTCAGCAGCCCGTCGCGGTAGCCCAGCCCGGCCTCGGCCTCCGGCAGCGCGTCGCCGGACGGCGTGCCGGGGACGATCCGGTCCACGAGCGTGTTGGGAAAGGGGACGGCGGATTCGATCCAGGCCGCGAATCGAGCATCCAGCTTCCAGATGCCGGCGAGCGCGAGGACGATCGCGCGGAGCTCGTCGCCGTTGTCCTCGATGAGCTCGCACGGGAGGACGACGACGCCGCGCGACGGCTCGAAATCGAACGTGCGGGCGCGCTCGAACAGAAAGCGCGTGAGCTTGCCGGGAAAGGAGCGCGGCGGATCGGCGTCCGGCCGGTCGCCCTCGTCCAGCACGATGCCGACTTCGGTGGTGTTGCTGAAGACGAGCTGGAGATGCGGATTGCGCGCGACTTCCAGCACCGCGTTCCACTCGTCCTTCGCCGAGAGCGCGCGGCTGACGACGCCGATGACGCGCTGCTCGTGCACCGCGGCGCCGCCGTCGACGCCCTGCACGGAGAGGGTGTAGAGGCCGTCCTGGCCGCCCAGGACGCGGTCGCGGCCGCTGCCCGTGCTGCCGACCATCACCACGCGGCCGTTGAAGCGGCCGGCGCGGTTGGCCTGGTCCAGGAACGGCTCCACGAACCCGCGCAGAAACGCGCCCGTGCCGAACTGCACCGCGCGCTCCGGCAGGTCCAGCGATTCCGGAGCGGGCACGCCGATGTCCGTCCGCGCCTGGAAGGCGGCGGAGTCGACGAGGGCGCGGTTCAGCAACGGCAGCGACGACATCTACGGCCTTTTGTGCTCGTTCAGGTCAAAAGAACTTCATTTCACGCAGAGCAGCAGAGAGGCAGGGGAGCAGAGAACTGCCCCGGTTTCCTCTGCTGCTCTGCCCCTCTGCTGCTCTGCGTGCAAAAGCAGCTAGGGGTATGCAGCGGCACGAACTCAGAGCGTAACGCCTTCCTTCCAGATCGCGATCTCGCGGTAGCCGTGCTTCTCGTTGTTCGTCTGCTCGCCGGACGCGACGGCCAGCACCCGCGCGAACAACTCGTCCGCCAGCTCCTCCATCGTGGCGCCGCCGTCCAGCAGCGCGCCCGCGTTGAAGTCGATCCAGTGCGGCTTCTTTTCCGCGATGTGGCTGTTGCTGCTGACCTTGATCGTCGGCACGGGAAAGCCCAGGGGCGTGCCGCGGCCGGTGGTGAACAGCAGCACCGTCGCCCCGCTGGCCACCATCGCCGTCGACGAAACCCCGTCGTTCCCCGGCGCTTCGAGAAGCGACAGCCCGCCCGTCCGCGCCGGCTGGCCGTAGCGCAGCACGCGCGAGACGGTGGCCGCGCCGCCCTTCTGGATGGCGCCCAGCGACTTTTCCTCCAGCGTCGTCAGCCCGCCCGCCTTGTTGCCGGGCGAGGGGTTCTCGTAGACGGGCTGGCCGTGGCGGAGGAAGTACTCCTTGAAGTCATTCACCATCGACACCACGTCGCCGAACACGCCCTCGTCCGCGGCGCGGTTCATCAGCACCTGCTCCGCGCCGAACATCTCCGGCACCTCCGACAGGATCACCCCGCCGCCCATGGCCGTGAGCCGGTCCGCGATGCGCCCCACCAGCGGGTTGGCGGTGATGCCGCTGAACCCGTCCGAGCCGCCGCACTTGTGCCCCAGGATAAGTTCCGACGCGGAACATTCTACGCGCACGTCGCCCTCGATCCGCGCGACGAGCTCCGCGACGGCGTCCACGCCCTCTTCCACCTCGTCCACCACGTCCTGCGTGTTGAACCAGCGCAGCCGGCCGGGGTCCACGTCGCCGGCCAGGGCCAGCAGCTGGTCCATCTGGTTGTTCTCGCACCCCAGCCCCAGCACCAGCACGCCGCCGGCGTTCGGGTGGCGGAGGAGCCCGGCGAGCACCTTCTGCGTGTTCCCCAGGTCGTCGCCCAGCTGGCTGCATCCGTACGGGTGGCTGAACGAGAACACGCCGTCCACGCGCCCCGCGAACCGCTCCGTCGCGATCTTCGCGATGCGCTCCGCCGCCGTGTTCACGCAGCCGACGGTGTTGACGATCCACACCTCGTTGCGCGTCCCCACGCGGCCGCTGGCGCGGCGGTAGCCCATGAACGTGGGGGCGTCCGCGGGCGCGCGCGGGTGGGTGGCGCGCGCGGACGGCTCGTAGCCGTACTCCAGCGTGCCGCTCAGGCGCGTCCGCAGGTTGTGCGAGTGCACCCACGTTCCCGCGGCCACCCGCGCCGTCGCCTCGCCGATCACGAAGCCGTACTTCCGCACCGCGTCGCCTTTCGACAGCGGCACCAGCGCCAGCTTGTGGCCCGCGGGAATGTCCTCCGCCAGCGTCACGCGCACCCGATCCACCGCCACCTCCGTTCCCTCGTGCAGGGGCTGCACGGCGACGGCGACGTTGTCGTCCGGGTGAATGCGCACGGCGCGCGGCTTCTCCATCACGCCCCCTGCATGGCCATCGCGGGCTCCGCCGGCACGCCCGCGTCGGCGGAATCGAAGCGGTACGTCTCGCGCGCCAGCTCGTACGCCAGCGCGCGCGCCATCTCCCGCGCGTCGTCCATCGACACGATGTGCCTGGCCACCAGCCCCGCGAGCCAGTTGGCGTCCACGCGGCGGTTCAGGTCGTGGCGCGCGGGAATGGAGCAGAAGGCGCGCGTGTCGTCGTTGAAGCCGGCGGTGTTGTAGATGCCGGCCGTCTCCGTGGTGCGCTCGCGAAAGCGGATCATCCCCTGGATGCTGTCGTGGAACCACCAGGGCGGGCCCAGCCGCAGGGCGGGATAGTGCCCGGCCAGCGGCGCCAGCTCCCGCGCGTACGTCGATTCGTCGAGCGTGAAGAGGACGAGCGTGAGGCGCGGGTCGTTGCCGTACGCGTTCAGCAGCTCGCGCAGGTTGCGCGTGTACTCCGTGGCCACGGGGATGTCGGCGCCCTTGTCCAGCCCGAAGCGGTCGTGGACGCGCTGGTTGTGGTTGCGCAGGGCGCCGGGATGCAGCTGCATCACCATCCCGTCCTCCACCGACATCCGCGCCATCTCCATCAGCATGTGCGCCTCGAAGCGCCGCTGGTCCTCCGCCGTCGCCCTTCCATCCCGCGCGCGCTGGAACAGGCGCTCCGCCTCGTCGTCCGGCAGGGGCGCGGCGTACGGCTCCTGCACGCCGTGGTCGGTGGCGGTGGCGCCCAGCGAGCGGAAGAAGGCCCGCCGCTCCTCCAGCGCCTCGATGAGCGCGCGATATCCGTCGATCGACCGCCCCGCCGCCGCCGCCAGCGCCGCGATCTCCCCGTTCCACCCCGGCTGCGCGATACGGATCACCGCGTCCGGGCGAAAGGTCGGCACCACGCGCCCCGTCCACCCGGATTCACGGATCGCCAGATGGTGCCGCAGCGTGTCGGACGCCGCGTCGGTGGTCGCCAGCACCTCGATGTTGAAGCGCTCGAACAGCGCGCGCGGGCGGAACTCGGGGCTCTGCAGGCGCTCCGCGACCTGGTCGTACACGCGCTGCGCCGTGCGCCCGCTCAGCCGCGTGCGTACGCCGAACACCTCGTACAGCTCCTGGTCCAGCCACGCGCCCGTGGGCGTGCCGCGGAACAGGTACCAGTGGTCGGCAAAGGTCTGCCAGATCTTGCGCGGGTCGCCTTCCACCGGCGTGCCGTCGCGCGTGGGCACGCCCATGGCCTCCATGGGCACCCCGCGCGAGTACAGCATGCGAAAGATGTAGTGGTCGGGGATGATGAGCAGCGCCGTGGGCTCCGGGAACGGCGCGTCCGCGGCCAGCAGCGCGGGGTCCACGTGCCCGTGCGGGCAGATGAGCGGCAGCCCGCGCGTCTCCTCGTACAGCGCGCGGGCGATTGCGCGCACGGTGGGGTCCGGGTCGAAGTAGCGGTCCTCGTGCAGCACGAGGGCCTCGTCGGACGCGGAGGGGTGCTGCGGGTCGGCGTGCATCGGGCGGTGGCTCCAGGGACGGGCCGGCGCGGGTGCTGCTCGGGGCGCCGGGGACCGGCCTCTTGCGTGGAAGCGGGCGGACCCGCATTTTGTTCTCAGTTGGAACTAACGGCCTGAATGTACCCACGAGCGCCGCGGCGCGCAACCGTTATATTCAGGACGGCCGTCCGCCGGGCCTTCCAACGCCTCCCCAGCCCAGCCCGACCGTGAGGAAGATCAACGTCCGCAACTTCACCCTCGCCACGCGCAGCACCTCGCGCGAGATCAACCGCACCATCCTGCTGAACCTGGTGCGCGAGCACCAGCCCATCAGCCGCGCCGACCTGGCGCGGCGGATGAACATCGGCCGCGGGCGGGTGACGGCGCTGGTGAACGAGCTCATTGAGGAGGGCGCGGTCTACGAGGGCGAAACGGTGGATACGGTGCGCGGCCGCAAGCCCCGCATGCTCCACATCCGCACCCACGACCGGCTCGTCGTGGCCGCGGACGTGCGCTTCAGCATGACGTACCTCATGCTGAGCGACTTCAGCGGGGCGCAGATCGCGCTGGAGACCTTTCCCACCCTCGTGGATCCGAAGGCGCTGGTGGCGGAGCTGGCCTCGCGCGTGGAACGCCTTCTCCGCACCTACGGCGCCGGCGGCGCGTGCGAGGGCTTCGGCCTGGTGGTCCCCGGCATGGTGGACCAGCGGACGGGACGCGTGCTCAACTCGCCGCAGCTCGGCTGGCGCGACGTGGAGATCCGCGACACGCTGGCGGCCGCGACGGGGCTGGACGTGCACATCGAAAACGCGCCCATCGCCTGCGCGCTCGCCCAGATGTGGCTGGGCCAGCGTGGCGCGGACGCGGGCGACTTCGTCTACGTGACGGTGGGCGACGGCGTGGGCGCGGGCGTGGTGGTCAACGGGCAGGTGATGCGCGGCAGCAGCCACACGGCGGGCGAGTTCGGCCACGTGGCGCTGGTGGAGGGCGGCCCGCGCTGCCTCTGCGGCGCGCGCGGATGCTGGGAGGCGCACACGTCCAACCTGGCGACGCTGAGCCGCTACCTGGGCAGGGAGCTGAACCCCGTCGCCACGCGCGAGCTGCTGGAAGAGACGTCGCTGACCATGGAGGAGCTGATCACCCGCGCCCGCACGGGCGACGCGCGAGCGCGGGCGGCGCTGGACGAGACGGGGCACTACCTGGGGCGCGGCCTGGCGATGATCGTGAACGCGCTGAACCCGTCGCGCATCTTCGTCGGCGGCGAGCTGAACGCCGCGTGGGACATCATCGAGCCCCGCGTGCGCGAAGAGATCGAGGGCCGCGCGCTCACGGCCTCCGCCGCCGCGACGCCCATCATCCCCGAGCAGACGGTGGCGAACCCGCGCCTGCGCGGCGCCATCGCGCTGGTGGCGGCGCCGCTCTTCGCCGCGCCGACGGTGGGGTGAAGGGGGGTCGAGGTCCGGTGCGACCGGGCTGAGTCGTGGACGGGCCGGGTTTCCAGCGTCGCGCTGCGCGCGGACCCTCCTCCCCGGCCCTCCCCCGCAAACTGCGCGGGGGAGGGCGGTGCGACGCACCTTCGCGCGTGTGCGATCGGTTTCTCCCTTCTCCCACGAAGTCTATGGGAGAGGGGCCGGGAGTGAGGGCCCCGCGGACGCGGCGTGATGCCTTTCCTCGCGCGATCGAA
>DATABT010000748.1:0-3595 GCA_036259455.1 Longimicrobium sp.
AACACCGTTTACGATGAGGCACGCTACATCCAAGGGCTGTGGGCACGGCACTCACCCTTGGTGAAGCGGCTGAGCGCCCAGACAGCCTGACGCGCGCCTTCATGCTTGACGGACCAGCTCAGATGTCTCTCTCTTTTCCTCGCTCCCCTCGGCGTGACGCCGTTCCCTGCCCGCGGACTCAGCCCGGTCAGTTGGTGCGGTAGCGGCGGCTGACCTCGTCCAGGCGCCGGCGCTCCTCGTCCGTGAGGGAGCTCAGGCCGTGGGCGCTGATCTTGTCCAGGATGCGGTCCACGTCGTCCAGCAGCTCGCGCTCCGACGACTTGCCCTTGTTGCGCGCCGCGGCCGGGCGGGCCTGCGTGACCGTCGCCGTCTGCGATGCGGCGGCCGCCTGCTTCTTTCCCGCCCACGGCACCAGCGCCACGCCGCCGCGCTTGCCCGGCGACCGGCGCGACGAGCGCGGCACCTCGCCCCAGGCGTGCGGGGCCCACGGGCTCTTGAGGTACAGGAAGGTGGCCGCCATGCCGCCCAGGTGCGCCAGCACCGCCACCTGCCCGCCGGACCCCTCCAGCGCCATCGCCAGGTTGATGAAGATCAGCACCGCCACCAGCCACTTGGCCTTGACCGGAAAGATCCCCCAGATGTGGATCTCCATGTCGGGCCAGATCATGGCGAAGGCCAGCAGGAGCCCCAGCGTGGCCCCCGACGCGCCCACGATGTAGGAGGCGGGATCCAGAAAGGCGAAGAGAACCGAGAACAGCGCGCCGCCGGCCGCGGCGAGCAGGTACACCCGCAGGAAAGACCTCGACCCCCAGCGCTCCTCCAGCGGCGGCCCGAAGAAGAACAGCATCAGCATGTTCCCCAGCAGGTGCATCACGCCGGCGTGGAAGAACGCGTAGGTCACCAGCGTCCACGGGCGCGTAAGGAAGTCCGCCGGCTGAAACGCCAGGTACTCCCGCACCACGCTCAGCCCCGAGCCAAAGCGCAGGAACAGCACGGCCACGTACAGCGCCGTGTTGATGATGAGCAGGCGCTTTACCCAGGGGGTGATGGAAAACCCGCCGAAGCCCCCGTACGTATCCCGGTAAGCCATTTCGTGAAAAGAGAGGCGTGCTGTTTTGGGAAAGAGGGGCGCGGCCGGGGGGCTCCCCGGCCTTCGCCTCCTCCTCTACACCGGTCCCGCGACTCCGGTCCGCGTCAGCTTCGGCCCGCCGCCGCCAGCCGGGCGATGCGGTCGCAGAGCTCGGGATAGTCGATCCCCACCGCCGCCGCGCCCTTGGGGAGCAGGCTGGTGGACGTCATCCCCGGCAGGGTGTTGGCCTCCAGGCAGAAGAGCTGCTCCTTGGCCAGGATGAAGTCGATGCGCGCGTACCCCCGCAGCTTGAGCACCTTGAACGCCCGCAGCGCGTACGCCTGGATCTGCGCCACCACCTCCTCCTCCAGCGGCGCGGGGCACAGGTACTCGGTCATCCCCGCCGTGTACTTGCTCTCGTAGTCGTAGATCCCCTTCCTGGGCCGGATCTCCACGGGCGGGAGCGCCTGGTCGCCCAGGATGCCGACGGTGAGCTCGCGCCCCCTGGCAAAGCGCTCGATCATCACTTCGGTGTCGTACTGCGACGCATCGCGCACGGCCGGCTCCAGCTCCTCGCGGTCCGCCACCACGTGAATTCCCACGCTGCTCCCCTGCCGCGACGGCTTGACGATGCAGGGGAGCCCGACCAGGTCCTCGATGGTGTCCGGGTCAAAGGTGAAGTCCGGCGCCCGCGCCACGCGCCACGGCAGCGTGGGGACCTGGGCGTCGCGCAGCAGGCGCTTGCTGACGTCCTTGTCCATCGCGATCCCCGACCCCAGCGGCCCGCTCCCCGTATAAGGGACGCCGACCAGCTCCAGCAGGGCCTGCACCGTCCCGTCTTCGCCGGCGCCGCCGTGCAGGGCCAGGAACGCGAGCTCCGCCCCGCGCAGCTCCTGCACCTGGGCCAGGTCGATCAGGGGGAGCGCGTAATCCAGGTGCTCCGGCGGGGCGCTCTTCACGCCGCCGGGAAGCAGGTCCTTCTCCTCCGCCTCGGGAACGAACCCCGTCGCCGTGTCCACCACCGACACCTGGTGCCCCCGCTCGCGCAGCGCCCTGGTGATTCCCAGCCCCGACGCCAGCGACACGTCACGCTCCGCACTCGTCCCCCCCATCAGCACGGCGATCTTCATCCACCCGTCTCCCGTTGTGCTATTCGCCTCGGATCATTCGGCCCCACCTGCCTGCGCCACGCACGAAGCGTACGCGGGCGAACGGGCCAGGATGGCAGGTTCTGACAGCTGCGACTCATTGGGAAGACTGAGGACACCCGGCGGACGCGGAGGAGAACTCTGTCGTTCGCGAGATGCGCCGCCGCCGCGCCACCGACCTCGCCGACGCCGGGCCTCGCGGGGTTTGCGAGGCTTTCCGCGGTGGTTGCGGCGGCTTCAGCCGCTCTCAGGCACGGAGCTGGAGATCCTGCCCGCGGGACTGGCCGGACGCGCCCCGGAGTGGCAACTTGTCGCGTCGCCGCGAGGGCGCGGGGGAGCACACATTCGAGCCGAGCTGAATCTGATGGTCACGCATCACATGCCCCAGACCGACTGGATCTGGAAAGACGGGGAATGGATCCGCTGGCAGGACGCCACCGTGCACGTCCTGGTGCACTCGATCCAGTTCGGCTCGTCGCTCTTCGAGGGGATCCGCTGCTACGACACGGCCGACGGCCCCTCCATCTTCCGGCTGGACGCGCACCTGCGCCGGCTGAAGGACAGCGCCAGGATCTACCGGATGGAGATCGGCGACCGCATCCCGCGGATCGCCGAGGCGTGCGGCGAGATCGTGGCGCGCAACGGCCTGCGCGAGTGCTACATACGTCCCATGGTGGTGCGCGGCTACGGCTCCGCGGGGCTCTCGCCCATCGGCAGCACGCTGGACGTGTACATCGCCTGCTGGCCGTGGGGCACGTACCTGGGCGAGGGGGCGCTGGAGAACGGCGTGGACGTGAAGGTGAGCAGCTGGCAGCGGCAGGAGCCCAACACCTTTCCCTCGGGCGCCAAGGCCGCCGGCAACTACCTCAACTCGCAGCTCGGCCGGCTCGAGGCGCTGGAGGACGGCTACGCGGATGCCATCGCCCTGGGCCCCGGCGGCCTGGTGAGCGAGGGGACGGGGCAGAACGTCTTCCTGGTGCGCGACGGCACGCTCTTCACGCCGGCGCTGGACGGAACCAACCTGAACGGCATCACCCGCGACAGCATCCTGCGCATCGCCGCGGACCTGGGCATCCCCGCGCGGGAGCAGGCCGTGGCGCGCGAGTGGCTGTACACGGCGGACGAGCTGTTCTTCACCGGCACGGCCTCGGAAGTCACTCCCATCCGCAGTGTGGACCGCATCACGGTGGGCGAGGGGCGGATGGGCCCCGTCACCCGCCGGATCCAGCAGCGGTACCTGGACGTCGCCCGCGGCCGCGCGCCCGACACGCACGGCTGGCTCACGCGCGTGCCGGAGATGGCCGCCGTCTGACGGCCGCCGCACGGGGCGACCCTGGGGAACGAAAGAGAGAACCGCAGCGGCTGCACGGCCGCTGCG
>DATABT010000749.1:0-7490 GCA_036259455.1 Longimicrobium sp.
GTCTGCGCCGTGAGCTGTCATTTCGAAGGAGGCGCCCGCGAGGACTTGCCTCGTGCAGGATCTTGTTGCGCCGACTGAGAAATCTACTCACCCACGCTCATGGCTGGCCGCACGTCCCGGGACCCGCCTCCGATGCGCCGCACGGAAGCGGGGCGAGGACCGGGCCGTGGGCCCGATCACCAGCACGGGTGAGTAGATTTCTCAGTCGGCGCCATGGGAATCCTGCACGGGCTGAGTTCGGTGCAGGCGCCTCCTTCGAAATGACAGTTCGGCGTCGGGTCTGTTTACCTGCAACAAAATCGACGAAGAACCCTCTTTTTTCGAAAATCTGTCCGATCCTTCCGGTCCGTGACAGGGAAAGTGCTGTGCTGATTCAAGTTAACGACTTGCTTGCGGAAACTCTCCTATTCAGCCATCATACGCACAAACAGAAAAACTTCGCCAGGCGCCGCGAGCTGGTGCTCATTACCAGAGAGTCACCCATGATCTGGAGGTGTGCTCCCGCAGAACGCATCCCCCATCACTCACGTTCCCGGCCGGATTCCGATTGGTTCCTCCCGCGCGGCTGGCACGCGCGAACCTCCACCCTGCCCGTAAGAGGAGAACCCATGCGGTTGACCAGAATGCTCGCGGTAGCGGTACTGGCGGCGACGGCCGCCTGCTCGGACCAGAAGACTCCCGTCGCGGCGGTCCCGGATGATGCGCGGATACTCGCCGCGGCACAGGACGGCATCGAAGGGGCGTACATCGTGGTGCTGAAGGAGGGCGCGAACCCCCGCTCCGTGGCCGCCATCGCGGGCGTGAACCCGCGGTACGTGTACACGGCGGCGCTCAACGGCTTTGCCGGTAGGCTGAACCAGGGGCAGCTGACCGCGCTGAGCCACAATCCCAACGTGGCCTACATCGAACAGGACGCGCGGGTGAGCGTGGCCACCACGCAGACGGGCGCCACGTGGGGGCTGGACCGCATCGACCAGCGCAACCGGCCGCTGAACGGCACCTACACCTACACGCCCACCGGGGCCGGCGTGCGCGCCTACATCCTGGACACGGGCATCCTCACCGCCCACACGCAGTTCGGCGGGCGCGCGACGGTGGGATACGACGCGCTGGGCGGCAACGGGCAGGACTGCAACGGGCACGGCACGCACGTGGCCGGCACCGTGGGCGGCGTCACGTACGGCGTGGCCAAGAGCGTGTCGCTGATCGCCGTCCGCGTGCTGGACTGCTACGGCTACGGCACGTGGTCGGGGGTGATCGCGGGGATGGACTGGGTGGCCAACAACCACGTAAAGCCGGCGGTGGCCAACATGTCGCTGGGCGGCGCCGCCGTCCAGGCCGTGGACGACGCCGTGAACCGCATGCACAACGCCGGGGTGACGGTGGTGGTGGCGGCGGGGAACGAGAACCAGAGCGCGTGCAACGTGTCACCCGCCCGCGCGGCCAACGCCATTACCGTGGGCGCCACCACCAGCACCGACGCGCGGGCGTCGTTCAGCAACTGGGGGAGCTGCCTGGACATCTTCGCGCCGGGGGAGAACATCACCTCGGCGTGGGTGACGGTCAGCGGCGGCGGGGGTGGCGGCGGAGGAGGAGGCGACGGCACGCAGCCCTTCATCTACACGACCAACACCAACACCATCAGCGGCACGTCCATGGCGTCGCCGCACGTGGCGGGCGTGGCCGCGCTGTACCTGCAGGGCAACACCACCGCCACCCCGGCGTCCGTCACCAGCGCCATCATCAGCAACGCCACCACGGGCGTGGTGACCGGCGCGGGCACCGGCTCGCCCAACCGCCTGCTGTATTCGATCTTCCCCACTTCGCAGCCGGTGAGCACGGTCATCACCGGGCCGTCCAGCATCAGCACGGCGGGCACGTACACCTGGCAGGCCAACCCCGGCGGCGGCAACGGCACGTACGTCATCTGCTGGGAGTACCGCGTGGCGGGCGGCACGTGGCAGATCGTGGGCTCGGCGAGCTCGTACTCGCGCACCGTCTCCACCTCCGATCCGGACTTCGAGCTGCGCGTGGCCGTCACCTCGCTGGGGGTGACCGTGGCCGACACGCACCTGGTGGACGTGATCGGCGGCAGCGTGCCCGCGCCCACGGCCAGCATCAGCGGACCGACGTCCATCACCGCGACGGGCACGTACACCTGGCAGGCGAACGCGGCCGGGGGCAACGGTTCGTACGCCTACACCTGGGAGCACCGGGTGCAGGGCGGCGCGTGGTCGGTCGTGGGGGCGGGCAGCGCCTACTCGCGCAGCGTCAGCACCTCCGACGCGGACTTCGAGCTGCGCGTGACGGTCACCTCCGCCGGCCTCACCGGCTCGGACACGCACCTGGTGGACGTGGTGGCGCCGGTTCCCCCGCCCGTGGCGAACATCACCGGGGCGTCCACCATCACCACGGCGGGAACGTACACCTGGAACGCGAACGCGTCCGGCGGCAACGGTTCGTACACCTACAGCTGGGCCTACCGGGTGCAGGGCGGCACGTGGACGGTGGTGGGCAGCGGCAGCTCGTACTCCCGCGGCATCACCTCCACCAGCCCCGACTTCGAGCTGCGCGTAACCGTCACGTCGAACGGCGTGAGCGGCTCCGACACGCACCTGGTGGACGTCAACATCCCCACCGGCCTGTCCGCGAACATCACCGGACCGACGTACGCGTACAACGGCGACTATCTCACCTTCTACGCCAACGCCAGCGGCGGCACGGGGTCGTACACGTACCAGTGGCAGTACCGCACGGCCTCCGGCACCACCTGGAGCAACGTGGGGACGGGGAGCTCGTACTCCCGCACGGCCCCGCTGCGCTCCTTCTATCTGCGCGTGACGGTGACGTCCGGCGGCGTAACGGCCACCGACGAGCATTACGTGAAGGTGGAATACATCGACCAGTGCGGCAGCAACGGCCAGATCTGCCCGTGATCCGGCGATGGAGAAAGCCCCCGCGGGTCCGGCGGCCCGCGGGGGCTCGGTGAAGAGAAAGAGGACGCGAAGCCTGGCTCCGCGTCCTCTCTCTTTGCTTCAACCCGTCTGCGTTCAACAAGCCCCTCCCTAGTCGTCCCCGGCCTCCGACGCGGCGCCGGCGATGACGATGCGGCCGGTGGGCGCGGGCACGCCGCCGGCGGGCTCCTCGGTCACCGCGATGGCGCCCAGCGAGTCGGCGGGAAGCGCGTAGGTGGCCTGCACCACGGCGTGGCCCGCCGCGTCGGGGCGGAAGATGCCCGCGGGGATCCGGCGTTGATCGGCGGTGATCAGCCACAGCTGGTACTCGCGTCCCTCGCGCACGGCCGGCAGGTGGTGCGCAACGAAGGTCCAGCGGTTGCGCGCCACGTCCCAGAACATCCGCCCGCTGGGCGCCCGCGGCCGCGCCGCCGCCAGCTCGATGACGCGCGACGCCGGCGCGGTGACGGCCGCCAGCGTGGCCTCGCTCGCCTCGGCACGGCGCTCCAGCTCCGCGCGCTCGCGGGCGACCGTGCGATAGCGCGACTCCGCGTCCGAGAGACGCGCGCGCAGGGAGGCCGCGTACAGTCCCGCGCCCACCAGCAGCACCAGCGACGCCGCCGCGGCCAGCCACGGCAGCAGCGGCCCCCGCCGCCGCGGCGCGGAGGCGATGGGGATCACGTCCGGCTCCCGCGGCACGAAGGTCCCGGGCGGTGAGACCGGCGGCGGCGGGGCGGCGGGTGGCGGCGCGCCGACCAGCGTCACGTCGGGATCGTCTCCCGGCAGGGGCGCGTCCGGCGCGGGGGCCACCTGCGTCTCGGTGTCGCGGTCCTCGGCGGCGCGGGCCAGCAGGCGCTCGCGGACGCGGGCGGAGCGCGCGGGCTCCATGGGCCGCGCGGGCGCGGCGTACGCCAGCATGGCCGCGGAGGCGCGCAGGGATTCGAGCTCCGCGCTGCACGCCGCGCACCCGGCCAGGTGCGCGAGCAGGCGCTCGCGCTCCTCCCCGCGCAGGGCGTCGGCTGCCTCCGCGGCCAGTGCGTCGTGGAACTCGTCGTGAATCATCCCGTTCGTCATGCGCCGTCCTCCCGGAGAACCGACAGCGCCTCCCTCAGCTTCTGCAGCCCCAGCCGGCACCGCGTCTTCACGGTGCCCAGCGGCTGCCCCGTGGCCTCCGCGATCTCCGACTGGCTCATCCCCCGGAAGTACGCCAGCTCCAGCGTCTCCCGCTGGTCCGGCGGCAGCTTCTGCAGCGCCGCGTGCACCATCTGCCGCGTCTCCGCGATTTCGGCGGCGGCCAGCGGCGTGTCGTGATCGGGGAGAAGGGAGCCCGGGGACTCGGGGGATTCCAGCGGCTCGGCGGCGGCGCGTTTGTGGCCGGCCAGGCGCACGCGGTCCAGCGCGCGGCTGCGGGCGATGACGGCGAGCCACGTGGATACGCCCCCTCGCGCGCCCTCGTACCGCCCGGCCTGCCGCCACGCCTGGAGAAAGGTCTCCTCCACCAGCTCTTCCGCGTCGTCCGCGTCACCGGCGATGCGCGCCACGACCGAGTGCACCAGCGGCGACCAGCGGTCGTACAGCAGCCCCAGCGCGGACTCGTCGCCCGCGGCCATGCGGCGCAGCAGCGCGGCGTCGGCGTCCGCGGCGGGCACGGCGCCGGGGGCGCGTCCCTGCGGGAAGGACGGGTCCGCGGGCAGAGAAGGATTCATCGTCCAGACAGTTTCACGCACGGCCGCTCCCGGCGCAAGCAGACACGGAGGACGTGGAAAAGAGAGACACGGAGAATGCCGATCCGTTCTCCGCGCCCCATTTCCCCGTCCTCCGCGTCAGCGCGTGAGGCTCAGTCGGCGCGCTCGCGCAGCTGGGTCAGGACGCGCTCGGCGAGGGGGCGCGTCATCCCCGGCACCTTCGCCACCTCGCCTGGGTCCGCGTGGCGCATGCTCCACAGCGTCTGGTAGCGGTCCACGAGCGACTGCACGCGCCTGGGGCCCAGCCCCTCCATCGCCTCCAGCACCACGGCCAGCCGCTCGCGCTCCAGGCGGATTCCGATGGCGCCGTGGTCGCTCACGTCGTGGCCCTTCTCCGCCAGGTGGCCCAGGAACGCCTGCCAGTCGTCGTGGTTCCACCCCGACGGCCGCGCGAGGGCGAACGCGCGCAGGTCCGCCTGCAGCTGATCGACCTCCTTCTCCCGCCTGCGCCGCGCCGCCGTCTCCACGTACGTCTCGCGCTTCTTCTTTCCGCCGCGCGCCGGCTTGGCCGCGGGAGCCGAGGTCGTCGCGTCGGCGGCGGGGGTGCCGGCCGGGGCCACACCGGCGCCGGGAAACTCGCGCCGTCCCCGTCCGCGCGCGGGCCCCGCGGCGCCGGATGCCTCCGCCGTCACCGCCGCCTCGGGCGCTGCGGTGCCGCCGATCTCGTCCTCCGGCGCGCGGGTGTGCGTGCGGCGGGCGCGCGGCTCCGTCTCTGCGGTGTCGGCCGGGGACGCGGAGCCGCGCGTGCCCTTTCCTCTCGTGGTCGCCATCAGTCGTCACAAATCCGGAAAAAGTAGAATGCGGGGCGGAGGGATGTGAATCCGCCCCGTACCATCAGCCTTCGTGCCGCAGCACCAGAATGCCCAGGGGCGGCAACGTGAGCGGAACGGACTGGTCGCGCCCGTGCGCCGCCAGCGGCACCGTCTCCACCGCCCCCTGGTTGCCCACGTTGCTGCCGCCGTACACGTCCGCGTCGCTGTTCAGCACCTCGCGCCAGCGCCCCGGCCGCGGCGCGCCCACGTAGTACGCCTGCCGGGGGATGGGAGTGAAGTTCAGGACGAACATCAGCAGGTGCCCGCCGTCCTCGCTGCGCCGGACGAAGGAGAGCACGGACTGCTCCACGTCGTGAAAGTCGATCCACTCGAAGCCGGTGTGGCTGAAGTCGTTCTCCCACAGCGCCGGCTCCGCCAGGTAGAGCGCGTTCAGGTCGCGCATCCACCGCTGCATTCCCGCGTGCAGCGGCTCGTTCAGCAGGTGCCAGTCCAGAGAACGGCTTTCGCTCCACTCCCGCCACTGCCCCAGCTCGCCGCCCATGAAGAGCAACTTCTTGCCGGGGTGTGCCCACATGGCGCCAAAGGCCAGGCGCAGGTTGGCGGCCTTCTGCCACGCGTCGCCCGGCATCTTGTTGATGAGCGAGCCCTTGCCGTGCACCACCTCGTCGTGGCTGAACGGCAGCACGAACTTTTCGCTGAACGCGTACATCAGCGAAAAGGTGAGCATGTTGAAGTGGTACTTGCGGTGGATGGGCTCCTCGTGCATGAAGCGCAGAAAGTCGTTCATCCACCCCATGTTCCACTTCAGGTGGAATCCCAGCCCGCCCAGGTGCGGCGGCTGCGTTACGCCCGGCCAGGCCGTGCTTTCTTCCGCGATCATCAGCGCGCCGGGGTAGCGGTCGCGCACGCTGGCGTTCAGCTGCTGCAGGAACTCGATGGCCTCCAGGTTCTCGCGCCCGCCGTAGCGGTTGGGAATCCACTGCCCCGGCTCCCGCGAGTAATCCAGGTAGAGCATGGAGGCGACCGCATCCACGCGCAGCCCGTCCACGTGGTACTGCTCCAGCCAGAACAGCGCGTTGCTGACCAGAAAGTTGCGCACCTCGTTGCGGCCGAAGTTGAAGACCATCGTGCCCCAGTCCGGGTGCTCGCCCAGGCGGGGATCGGCGTGCTCGTAGAGCGCGGTGCCGTCGAACAGCCGCAGCGCAAAGGCATCCCTGGGAAAGTGCGCCGGCACCCAGTCCAGGATCACCCCGATGCCGCGCTGGTGCAGGTGATCCACGAAGTAGCGAAAGTCCTCCGGCGTGCCGAAGCGGCTGGTGGGCGCGTAGTAGCCGGTCACCTGGTATCCCCACGAGGGATCGTAGGGGTGCTCCATCACCGGCAGCAGCTCCACGTGGGTAAAGCCCAGGTCGCAGACGTAGTCCGCCAGCTCGTGCGCGATCTCGCGGTAGGTCAGGGGGCGGTCGCCGTCGTCCGGCACGCGCTTCCACGAGCCCAGGTGCACCTCGTACACCGTCATGGGCTCGTAGCAGAAGTCCTTGCCACGCCGCCTTTCCATCCACTCCGCGTCGCCCCAGTCGTACTCGCGCAGGTCGGCCACCACGGAGCCCGTGTCGGGCCGCAGCTCCGCGGCGAACGCCATGGGGTCCGCCTTGAGGAACGGTCCGCCGTTGCGCGGCAGGATCTCGTACTTGTAGACGGCCCCCTCGTCCACGCCGGGGATGAAGATCTCCCACACCCCCTGCGCGGGGTGCAGGCGCATCACGTGGCGCCGCCCGTCCCACTGGTTGAAGCCGCCGACCACGCTCACCCGCCGCGCGCTGGGCGCCCAGACGGCAAAGGAGACGCCCGCCACGCCGTCGAGCTCCATGGGCCGTGCGCCCAGCACCTCCCACAGGCGCAGGTGGGTGCCCTCGCCCATCAGGTACAGGTCGAAGTCGCTGATGGCGGGCGCGAACGCGTACGGGTCCGCCGCCAGCACCGCCTCGTCCATCCCCGGCCAGGTGACGCGCAGGCGA
>DATABT010000750.1:0-8766 GCA_036259455.1 Longimicrobium sp.
CGGTCCTCGACCCGCTTCTGTGAGGCGCATCCGAGGCGGGTCCCGGGACGTGCGGCCAGCTATGAGCGTGGGTGAGTAGATTTCTCAGTCGGCGCAACAAGATCCTGCATGAGGCAAGTCCTCGTGGGCGCCTCCTTCGAAATGACAGCTCACGGCGCAGACTTCGTGCGTGCAACGAAATCCGCGATGAACCTTAGATTTGGAACCGGAATGTCTCCCACGTCAGGCAGCGATGGTGACCGTGTGAGTACCGACAAACTCCGTCTCTAGCCGCGGCGCCCCCTCCTCAAGAAGGAACTCGAGGACCTCGCGAAGGTTTTGGTCGAGTTCGTCCAGCGTCTCAGCTTGGGTATGTGCTCCTGGAAATCCGGGAATGTACCCACGTAGAGACCGGTATCCGCGCAGCGTTCGACAACGGCGGTGTAGGTATGCATCAGTCGCGAGGTTCGGGGCAATAACTCGTCGATGAGACAATCACACGCGAGATGGATGCGCAGCGGCTAACGACAGAAGGGTCAGGGGTGCGGGGCCGGCGCGCAAGCGCTTGCCTCGGCCGAAAACATGCCCGGCCCCGCATCCCCTGCAGCCGATTGTCAGGCTCCCGCCCGGCTACTTCTGGGCACCGAAGCGGAAGGGAATCGGAGCGACGGAGCACACCATAGCTCCAACAGCTTGTCAGGCTGCGGGGGTTCGTGGATCACTCCGGCTCTTCAGGTCTTCCGCGAATGCAATAAGGTCGGTGGCGAACCGCACAGGCTCTTCCCAATGCAGGGCATGTCCGGCGCCGTGATAGACCACGAGCCGTGCATCCGCGACGCTCTGGGCGCGCGCCTCCACTTCATCTGGTGCGGCGAAACCGTCGCGGTCGCCCGTGATGACGAGAGTACGCGCCCTGATCTCCCCGAGCTCCGCAGCGACGTCGTCCTCCCGAATTCGCGCGAACACCTCACGCCAGACCCGCACCGGGACCTTGCGGCTTTCTTCAACGGCTGTTTCCAGGAACGCCGGAGGCACCGGCTTCGCCAGCGTGCTCAATTGGAATTCCCGCGCAAAGCCGGCGTCGATCGGGTCGACCTGCGTCGAAACCGCTTCCTCGATCTCCACGACTGCTGGATTGTGAGCTTCGCCAGCAAAGGCTCCTACTAACACCAGTCCGAGAGTGCGCTCGGGGTAGTCGATCGCGAAGCGCTGGGCGATGGCTCTGCCCATGGAATGACCAACGATGACGGCCGACTCGAGACCGAGAACGTCCATGACCGCCGCCAGGTCTGCCGCGAAGTCGGCATACCGATAGCCGTACGGCGGGCGGCTCGCGTCGCCATGGCCGCGCTGCGTCAGGGCGAAGGCGCGGAGGGAGGAAGGCAGGTGTGGTAGCACCGGCTCGAACGAACGCCAGGAGTCCGTCGCACCGTGCAGGAGCATTACCGGAATCCCGGAGGAGTCACCCTGCTCAACGTACTGAAGAGTGACGCCGTTGGGGAGTTCGACCGGGTGGACAACGCGTGCCATATCTCCTCCTTTGGAGGGAGGCCAAGCTAACGGTTGTTCGCGACCTGACGACACAAAGGGGTCAGGGGTGCGGGGCCGGCGCGCAAGACTCTCGTGCGCCGGAAGTATGGACGGCCCCGCATCCCCCGCAGCCGATTGTTAGGCCGCAGGCGCGCACGACACCAGGCGCCTGGGCCGCCCATCACCTCGGGCGTGGCTCTAGCCTCCCGTGGAACCTCTTGCCGGCCCTCGTCATCGTTCGAATCCGCCACGTATCGCAAGTGTCGCATGTCGACGGAATGTCCGACTCATCTTGCTGATAACACCCCCATGTTCGTCAGCCATTTCACAACGCTCTCAGGCCATTCCGTGGTGATAGGAGCATCCGTCGGGCGTATTCCGAATGCGTGGCCACCCCTGGCATAGAAGCGTACGTCGACCGGAACGCCCGCGTCATTCAGAGCCAGAGCGTACGCCATGGAATGCCGGACGTCGTTGGTGGGATCGTCCATGGCGTGGATCAACAAGGTCGGGGGAGCGTCCGCGCTGATTTCTACCCACGGCGAAAGCGGGAGACCCGGCCTGGGGCTTCTCTCGTCCCAGTGGCGTGCCGGATACAGCAGGATCGCGAAGTCAGGTCGCGAAGGCTCCCGATCAGCAGCGTCTACCGGCTCATACGTGCGCTTTTCCGCGTTGCTCACGGCCGAGGCGAGGTGCGCGCCGGCAGAAAAACCGATGACGCCGATCTTCTGGGGATCGATGCCGTAGGATGAGGCGCGGTTTCTCAGCAAACCCATCGCACGCTGCGCATCCTGCAAGGGAAGCTGCACCCTGGGCGCTTGCTGGACACGATCTTCGCCGTGACGCCACGCCTGCGGAACCCGGTATTTCAACACGATGCAGGTCGTTCCCAGCTTTGTGATCCAGTCGCAAATCTCCGTTCCTTCAAGATCCATGGCCACGGCGGCGTATCCGCCACCCGGGAGCACCAGGATCGCTGCGCGCGTATTCTGTCCCCTGGGCTGGTAGATCGTCATGGTTGGACGGGAGACATAGGTCGCCCAGGTCCAGGGGCGTCCCGCAACCAGCCTGGAGCCGTTGCCGACCTCTTCGGGCCTGTCCGATTCGGGCCTTTGAATCGCGAGACCCTCGGGCCATAGTGGCACCTGGTTGCCCTCGGGGCCCGGCTCCCACACCATCGGTCGCGAGACCTTCTCGATTTCGGTTGGAGCACGATTGGCTTCTTGCGTCTGCCCCGCGTCGGCACAGCCAACGCAGAACGTCAGCAAGGCAGACATCGACAGGGACTCGACTCGCTTCAAAGCGTACTCTCCCGGAGTTGGTCGCAGCGCGACGAGGTTGGCGTCAGCGGGCTGATCAGATACAGCGGGTCCATGCCTGTGATGTCGCCCGGAGGATGACCACACCCACCGCACGAGGTGGTTCGACGCTTCGCCGCCTGAGCGGACCGGCGATGAACACACGGCACCCGCGGGAGAGATTGCCTGCGGCTGCCGCGATGTTTTTCCAGCGGCCGAACCACAGGGATCACCGGCCGCGCCCAGGCGGTTGCAGAACATGAGAGCTCTCGGGTGCGCGGTCGGGTGCATGCCGTTGTTAGATTGCGGCTTCCGTTCCCGTACTCGGAATTTCTCTCCTGATTCTTCCAGCCATCTCGGCCAGTTCTTGCTGTGTCTGTTCGATGTGTCTGTGCGGGTCTAGCTCGGCAATGTCATAGAGCGGCACGAGATGAAGGTGGACGTGCGGCACGCTGAGGCCTTCGATGGCGACGCCTATCCGTTTAGCGTCGGTGGCCTGTTTTATTGGTTCAGACAACTGCTTCGCTGCCCGAAAGATGTTGGAGTAGAGAGGTTCTTCCACATCGAAGACGTAATCGACATGGGTTTTCGGGATCAGCAAGGTGTGGCCCGCGTTACAGGGGCGTATGGTGAGGAAGGCCAGGAAATCCTCGGACTCCCAGATCCTATGCGCCGGTTCCACGCCTTTGATGATTTGACAGAAGCTGCAAGTTCCCATCAGCAGATTGTAGTTCCAGCAGAGGGAGCAATCTAACGACACAAGGGTCAGGGGTGCGGGGCCGCCGCGCAAGCCTTCCGTCCGGCTGAAAACATGCCTGGCCCCGCATCCCCTGCAGCCGATCGTTCGATAGCGGGTAGGGGCGATAGCCGTGCCCCGGGTGTGCCGCAGCAGTGGACACTGCTCACAGGCTGACCAGCGTAGCGAGTTTGCCGAGCACCTCAGGCAGCACGCCTAACTGGTTGTTCAGTGGACGGAACTCCGGCCAGCGCGCTGAGCTGATTCGCCCGCAACATCCTGCTGGGGCATGCGTTGCGTCGCGGAGCGCGCCGCGTGCATGGCCGAATCCGCACCCGTCCAGATCAGATAATGCTCCGCCACCCGGGCGTCAAGCGACAGTAAATCACGTGTCTTCAACACTCTCTTGTTCGCCCCTGGACGCATTTCGCAGTACTGTGCCCACGGTGGCGGGATCGCGCTCTTGTGGCGCTGGCTGTCGCGAATCAACGTGTGCGGAACTCCATCAGCCTCCGTCTCGTTCTCCGCGGAGGCTTCGCGATCCGTCTGCTTCACCCCCCACGTGGGGCAGAACGAGAGTGGGCGGAGCGGCGCGATCGACGGCCGAACCACTCGTGCGGGGTCGGCCTGGCCCGTACCTTTTCGAGTTCGGCAGCGCGCCAGCCGGCCGCGGGAGCTTCGTCCTCGGGGGAAGGATCTTTCTGTATGATTGAGGAGCCACGGGACCGCCGGCCCTGGCTGGAGGCGGCGCTCATCTTTGCCGCCTGGACGGTCTTCGGACTGCTCCTGGCGAACCAGGGCTACATGCAGGCCGAGCTGCGGGGGCGGTCGGTGTCCTGGGTGGAGGTCCTGCGGCGCGGCCTGCTGGACGCGTACCTCTGGGCGTTCGCCACCCTTGCCATCTTCTGGCTGGCCCGGCGCTTTCCCCTGGAGCGGGGGCGCGTGCTCCGGGGCATCGTGGTGCACCTCGTCGCTGCCGTCGTCCTCGCGCTGGCGCGCGCTGGCTTCATGGTCGAGCTGAGCCGGCGTGTGGATTGGCTCGAGGTGCGGTCCTTCAGTCGTCAGTTCTGGGGATCGTCCAGCCTGAACCTCATCTTCTACGCGCTTTTGCTCGGCATCGCCCACGCCGTACTCTACCACGAGCGCTATCGCGAGCGTGAGCGGGCCGCCGAGCGGCTGGCGGCCGGCCTGACCGAGGCGCGCTTGCAGGCGCTCAAGATGCAGCTGCAACCGCACTTCCTCTTCAACACGATGAACGCGATCTCGGCGCTCATCCCCGCCGAGGCCAGGCCCGCGAGGCGAATGGTCGCCCGCCTGGGTGACCTCCTGCGCATCGCGCTCGAGCACGAAGAAACGCAGGAAGTAACGCTGCGCGAGGAGCTCGCCTTTTTGCAGCCCTACCTGGAGATCGAGCAGGCTCGTCTGGAGGACCGGCTGACCGTCGCGATGGAGATCGCTCCCGAGACGCTGGATGCACGCGTCCCCCATCTGATCCTGCAGCCGCTGGTGGAGAACGCCATCCGCCACGGCATCGCGCCGCGAATCGAGCCGGGGAGGGTCGAGATCTCCGCCACCCGCGGAGCAGACGACCGCTCGCTGCACCTGGAAGTGCGGGACGATGGGCCCGGAGTGGACCGGGACAGCCAGGCCAGGACCCGCAAGGGGGTCGGGCTGGCCAACATCCAGTCCCGGCTGGAACAGCTCTACGGCGGCGATCACCGCTTCGCACTCGAGAATCACCCCGAGGGAGGGGTGGTCGTGAGGATTGCGCTTCCCTTCCGCCGCGGAGATGGGAAGGCGGGCGATCAGGAAAGGTCCGCCCGATGACGATCCGCGCCGTAATCGTGGACGACGAGCCGCTGGCGCGCCTGCGCATACGCAACCTGCTCGCGGAGGCGGAGGACGTCGAGGTCGTCGCCGAATGCGCGAACGGTGAGGAAGCGATCCAGGCCATCGAAGCGTCGCCGCCGGATCTGCTTTTCCTGGACGTTCAGATGCCCGAGATCGACGGCTTCGACGTGCTGCGGGCGATCGGCGCCGGTCGCGTGCCCGTGGTGATCTTCGTCACCGCGTACGACCAGTTCGCCCTGCGCGCGTTCGAGGCGCACGCGCTGGACTACCTGCTGAAGCCGTTCGACGACGAGCGCTTCGAGGCGGCGCTGCAGCGCGCGCGAGAGCGGATTCGCCAGCAGCAGGGGGGCGACCTGGACCGGCGGCTGCGGGCGCTGCTGCAGGAGGTGCGCAGGGACGGCGGCTACCTGCGGCGGCTGGTGGTGCCCACGGGCCCCCGCAGCGTCTTCATCCGGACGGAGGAGATCGACTGGATCGAGGCCGAGCGCAACTACATCCGTCTGCACGTGGGGGGGCGAGCCCACCTGTTGCGCGAAAACCTGAGCCGCATCGCGTCCGCACTGGATCCGGCGGCGTTCTGCCGCATCCACCGCTCCACCATCGTGAACGTCGACCGGATCCACGCCGTCGAATCGCTCTTCGGTGGCGAGTACCTGGTGGTGCTTCACGATGGAACCCAGCTGACCTCGGGCCGCAGCTACCGCCGCAACCTGCACGCTCTGATGGGAAAGGAGAGCTGAACCCCGGACGTTCGTACACCCCCCTGCGTCGTTCGTACCCACAGATCCGCGATTGGGAACATTTTCCTCGTCCGGACCACACGCGGCGGATATTCTGATCCGGAGAATCCTGTTTGCCCGGGAACGAGCTTCACCGCTTCGGCAGCGGCGGCAGCGCTGGGTCCCACCGCGAGAAGAACATGCCGCATCCCAATGCATTCAACCTGGCCCGCC
Organism: Longimicrobium sp.; assembly: GCA_036259455.1. GTDB lineage: Bacteria > Gemmatimonadota > Gemmatimonadetes > Longimicrobiales > Longimicrobiaceae > Longimicrobium. Next base: position 6,348 of record DATABT010000750.1, read on the forward strand.
GAGGGGCACCGGCCCTCGTGGCCCTCCTCGCCACCACCGCCGGCGCGGCGCACGCGCAGGAGCGGACCCAGGCCGACCGCGCCGCGCTGGTCGCGCGGCTCGACTCCCTGGCCAGCGCGCCGGTGCGGGAAGGGCGGGCGGCGGGGATCAGCGTCGCCGTGGTCCACGGCCGCGACACGCTGCTGCTGAAGGGGTACGGCAAGGCGAACGTCGAGCTCGACGTGCCGATGCCGTCGAACGCGGTGCACGAGATCGCCTCCGTGACCAAGCAGTTCACCGCGGCGGCCATCCTCCAGCTGCGCGACGACGGCCTGCTCAGCCTGGACGACGACCTCACGAAATACTTCCCCGGCTTTCCCACCCACGGTCGCGCCATACCGCTGCGACGTCTGCTCGACCACACGTCGGGCATCATGTCGCTCACGGAGCTTCCCGGGTTCGGCAGCCTGCAGCACCGGGGCTGGCCGCGCGATTCGGCCGTCGCGCTCATTGCCCGCACACCGGTCCATTTCCCGGTCGGCGAGGCGATGAGCTACAACAACTCCGCGTACTTCCTGCTCGGCGGCATCATCGAGAAGGTGAGCGGCATGCCGTACGAGCGCTACGTCCAGGAGAAGATCTTCGCGCCGCTCGGCATGGGCGCCTCCAGCTACTGCGACAACCAGGCGACCATCCCCAGCCGCGCGTCCGGCTACCAGCTGCAGGGCACCACCCTGCGGCGCGCCATGCTCACCGATCACACGTGGCCGTTTTCCGCCGGTTCGCTCTGTTCCACCGCCGGCGACCTCGTCGCGTGGCTGCACGCGCTCCACGGCGGGCGTGTGCTGTCCCAGCGGTCGTACCAGGAGATGACGTCGCCATCGCGACTGAAGGACGGCACCCCGCTCCGCTACGGAATGGGCGTCGACGTTCGCTCCGAAGCCAGCGGTGCCATGGTGATCGGCCACGGCGGCGGCCTCCCCGGCTTTCTCACACACGCCAGCTGGTACCCGGACGCCGAACTCGCCGTCGTCGTCCTGATCAACACCCTCGGGCCCGTCTCCGCCACCGCCCTTGCCAGTGAACTCGCACGGCAAGTCATCCCGTCCGCGCCCCATGTGCCGCGCTTCTACACCGCCGATGCGACCGACCTGGTGGGCCGCTACGCCGGGCCGGCACGCGGAGGCGAGATGGTCGTGGAGGTATCCCGCAACGACGAGGGCACGCTCGTCCGCTCCATCAACGGCGCCCCCGCGCAGCCGTTGCCGTGGATGGACGGCTGGCACTTCGGCGGGCCAGGCACACTCCTGCTCACCTTCGAACGCACCGGCGCGACCGGCCCAGCCACGCTGCTGCGCTTTGACGTCGGCCCTGGCCACTACCTGCTGCGTCGGACGCCGCAGTAGCCGGGGCGCCACGGAAACACGAGAAAACTCCATTGACGCCGTGCCGTGTGAGGGCCATTCTTTTTACGACTCGGGTTTGGGGCGCGGCTCAGGGGGCGGTTGGGGTGAGGCGAGTGCGGCGACGGCGCACCCCGCCCGCCGCTGCTCGCCGGAACGATCCGCTCGTCGCCGATTTGCGCCGCGCGCCGGGTGCGTCATCGCGTCCCTGATGCTCGCATGCGACCCTCGCCGGGCAGCGGATCCTCGAAGGCACACACTCGTAAGGATGACTCGCATGCCGAACCAGATGGCCAGCCGTTTCTACGCCGCCGCGCTGCTCGCCGTTGCCGCCGCGACGCCGTCGCTGCTCACCGCCCAGCAGAACCCCGTGAGCGGCCCACCACCGGCGGCACAGCTCGCCGTCGCCGATACGCCGGCCATCGGCACCGTCGGAGAGGAAGCCCTCCGGCAGTTCGTGGGCGAGTACGAGCTGGGACCGGGCGCGGTCTTCAAGGTCGATTCCGTGGAGGGCGCCCTGGTCCTCACCACGTCCAGCGGCATCGAGAGCCCGCTGGTGCACGAATCGGGGGCGACCTACGCGGTCCCGGCACTCGGTCCGGGGACGGCCATCACCTTTCTTGCCGACGCGCAGGGCCGGGTCGTCGGCTTTCAGGTGCGGTATGAGGGTGACTCCAATCGGCGCCTGCGGAAGATCCGGTGATGGGCGCAGCGTGACGGCACTGTCGGCGCGCGCAGCGGTTGCCGGCGATCGTCCCGAACATTCTCCAAAGGAAGAGACGAACATGAGAAGGACCCCGTTCGCGATGGTGGCCGTGCTGGCGCTCGGCCTGGGGACCGTGGCCGCGGGCGTGCGCCCGGCCCCGGAGATCGGCCAGCCGGCGCCCGCCTTCACACTCCCCGACACGCGGGGCGCGCAGCACTCCCTCGCGCAGTACCGCGGGAAGTGGGTCGTCCTGGAGTGGGTGAACTACGGCTGCCCCTACGTGCAGAAGCACTACCGCACCGGCAACATCCCGGGGCAGCAGCAGAAGTGG
>DATABT010000751.1:0-2795 GCA_036259455.1 Longimicrobium sp.
GCTCCTCCAGGAAGGCCAGGTCGTCCGCGCCCAGGTCGCCGCCCGACGGCGCGGACGGCGGCGTGGCGGCGGGGCCCTCTCCCGGCTCGTCGATGCCGCGCAGGAACTCCAGCCCCTGGTCGTCCGCCGGGGCGGCGGCGGGCGGGGTCCATCCCCGGGCCGCCTCGTCGATCCCCTCCAGCCAGGGCAGGTCCTCTTCCGCGTCGCCCATCTTTGGCTCCGTGCCGAATTCGCCGCCGAACGGGTCCCACTCGTCCGCCGACACCGCATCCGCCGCCTCGCGCACGTCCGCCGGGGGCGCCTCGAAGCTCGTCTGCGCCGGCGCGGCGGACGGAAGGTCGTCCACCGTCGGCAGGTCGGCCGGAAGCTCCGGCTCGAAGTCTTCCGTGGCGTCACGGTCAAAGGGACTCGCGGGTGCCTCCGCCACCGGCTCCGGCTCGGCGGCCGCGGGCTGTGGCGCCGCCTCGGCCTCGGCCGCGTGCGCCTGGCCGAGCGACGGTACCTCGTGCTCCGCGCTGGCGATGTCGGCGGCGAGCGTCTCCAGGCGCTCCACCTCCGCGCGGGCCGCCGCGACGGCCTCCTCTTCGGCGCGCACGCGGGCCTCCAGGTCGGGGCGGGCCGCGTTCCACGCCTCCTCGTCCAGCTCGCCGATCAGGTGGCGCAGGCTCACCTCGTCCATCTCGTCGGCCACGGCCAGGCGCCGCTCCTCCGCCTGCGCCAGCGCGCCGCGAAAGCGCTCCAGGTCCGCCTGGATCTCGCCGCGGTGCGACGAAAGGCTCTCGTTCACGCGGCGCAGGCGCTCCACGTAGTCGGCGCGGATGCGCTCCGCCGCGCGGGTGCTGGCCTGCCCGCCCACCTCGTCCAGCCTGGCGATCCAGCCGGTGAGCTGCTCGCGCTGGCGGATGAGGTCGTGTACGGTGGCGCCGGGGGTCTGTTCGCTCATGGCGTGTCCGTGGGGCGGCCCTTCAGCCGCGAAACATGTCGATCATCACCTCCACCACCTCCTGCGGCGGCACCGGCTCCAGCGGAGCGTCGTCCGGCAGCTGCGGCGGGCGGTAGAGGGCACGGTCCAGGTGGCGGTCGAAGCCCGTCCAGCCGCCCGGCTGCAGGCTCCCCACCATCCGCATCCCGGGGTTCATCCGGGCGTCCAGCTCGTCCGCGCTGTGCAGGATCAGCGCCTCCAGCGTCATGGGCACCTTGGGGCTGGCCCACTCCAGCCGCCCCTGGTGGCTGGCGATCAGGTGCTGCAGGTGCAGCAGGCGGTCCGGGCGAAGGCCGGGGATCTGCTCCGCCTCCCGGGTCACCATCTGCAGGCCGATCAGGATGTGTCCCAGCAGCTGCCCCTCGTCGGTGTAGACAAAGGTGCGGCGCGCCGCCAGCTCGCGCACCTTGCCGATGTCGTGCAGCAGCGCCGCGGCGACGAGCAGGTCGCGGTCCAGCTCCGCGCCCTGCTCGCGGTAGTGCGCGCACAGCCGGTCCGCCGCCCTGGCGACCGACAGCGAGTGCTCCAGCAGCCCGCCCAGGTACGCGTGGTGGTTCTTCTTGGCCGCCGGGTGGATGCGGAACTGCCTGCCCAGCTGCGTGCTCTTTCCCACGCAGCGCACGAGGAGCGTGCGCAGCGGCAGGTCCGTCACGGTGGCCACCAGCGCGTCCAGCTCCCGCGCCATCTGCTGCCGGTCGCGGGGGGAGGACGGGAGAAAGACCTCCAGATCGTCGTCCCCCACCTCCACCGGCTGCATGACGGTGATGGTCAGCTGCAGCCTGTCGTTGTACGAGCCCACGCGCGCGCGGATGCCGACGATGTCCTCCGCCGCCACCAGCGCGTCCATCCGCTCCGCGTCGTCCCACACCTTGGCTTCGATGCTGCCCGTGCGGTCGCCCAGCGTGAGCGTCAGGAACGGCTTTCCCGCCCTGGTGTCGCGCTTCTGCTTGTCGAGGACGAGGTAGCACGCCACCACCTCGCGGCCGTCGTCGCGCAGGTCGGCCACCAGCGGCCAGGTCGCCGTGCCGCAGAACGCCCGTGGATCGGGGCGCGGCGCCATCGAGTTGAGCGGTACCAGCTCCCTCACACTGCTCCTTCCATTCATCCCTGGATCTGCCAGACCGTGCGCCCGGCCACGATGGTCCGCACCGCCCGGCACCGCAGCGCGCGGTCGTGGAACGGCGTGTTGCGGCTCATGGAAAGAAACGCCATCCGGTCCACCGTCCACTCGATGCGCGGGTCGATGAGGGTAACGTCCGCCTGGAACCCCGGCGCCAGCGAGCCCAGCTTCGTCCGGGTGTCGAAGCTCATGGCGCGGGCCGGGGCGCAGCTCATCCGGTCGATGAGGCCCGCGAGGTCCAGCATCCCCGTCCCCACCAGTTCCGTGTAGCTCAGGCCGAGCGACGTTTCGAGCCCGACGATGCCGTTGGGCGCGTCCTCGAACGCCTGCTCCTTCTCGTCGTAGTGGTGCGGCGCGTGGTCGGTGGCGATCACGTCCAGCGTGCCGTCGCGCACTCCTTCGCGCACCGCCTGGCGGTCCGCCTCGGAGCGCAGCGGCGGGTTCATCTTGGCGTCCGTGCGGTACGCCTCCACCGCCGCGTCCGTCAGGGTAAAGTGGTGCGGCGTGGCCTCCGCCGTCACCCGCACGCCGCGCTGCTTCGCCTCGCGGATGAGCTGCACCCCGCGCCGCGTGGAGACGTGCTGCACGTGCAGCCGGCCGCCGGTGAGCTCCGCCAGCATCAGGTCGCGGGCGATCATCACGTCCTCGGCCTCGTTGGGAATCCCCGTCAGGCCCAGGCGCGTGGCGATGATC
>DATABT010000752.1:0-4524 GCA_036259455.1 Longimicrobium sp.
CCGATTTGCCCTCGCGGTAAAGGCGTGGGCGGGGATGGAGGGTTTCCCGTCCACCACCCCGGGCTGAAGCCCGGGGCCATGCACGCCACAAGCCCCGCCCTGGGCGCGCTGCGCTTGCCCGGCGGGGCTTCACCTGCTCGCGTGGGCCGGCCCCGCACTCCCGTCGATGGTGCGGCGCGTCCGAAGTTGAAGCCCCGTTTGCGAGGAACGAGCATAGACGGGGGCTTCTGGCAGTTCGAGCCCGCGGCTTCAGCCGCCCTCGGACCGGCGCTCCCCCAACCTCACCCCCTTCACTCCATCCCGCGCCGCCGCTGCGTAAACCCGCGCCGCGTCCAGATCACGATGGTGCCGCACTGCACCCATCGCGTGGTGAACTCCGCCGGCGTGTCGCTTTCGCCGCGGTACACCTCGATCCCCTCCACCTCTTCCGGCTGCACGTAGTCGTCGATGGCCAGATCCTGACGCTGGGTGCCGCGGATGCCCGGCATGTTGGGCTGGTTGATCTGCATCCCGTCCACGAAGAACACCACCGTGCACCGGTCGCCGTTGCTGGGCTGCGTAAAGCCCTGGCCCGACGCCCCCATGCGCGGCGGGCTGGCGCGCAGGTTGGGCATGTTGCGCAGCATGTCGGTAATGCGCACCGGGTGCCGCGCCTCGATCTCCTCGCGGGTGATGAAGCGCCCCGCCCCCTGCCCCATCCGCGCGTAGAACCCGCGCAGAACGGGGCTTACGTCCCGCGTCGACCGGGAGATGACGGTCACGGGCTGCAGCGCGACGGTCTCCACCGCCATCCGCACCTCCACGTCCACCACGCTGTCCGCCGTCAGCAGCAGGTCGCCCACCGCATCGCGGTAGCCGATGCGCGTGGCGCGGATGCGGTAGGGGCCGGGGCTCACGTCGGTGAACTCGAAACACCCCACGCTGTCCGCCCGCAGCGCACGTTGCCAGCGGCCGCGGTTGGCGGAGATCACGACGGTTCCGTCGGGAATGGGCCCCCCGCTGGCGGCGTCAAGCAGAATGCCGCGAACCAGCGTCTGGGCGGGTGCGCAGGGCGCGGCGAGCAGGGCGGCCGCGAAGGCGAGCAGGCACGCGCGTAAGGCACGCATGCGGTCCTCCTGGGGGCGAGGTGGCGGAGGGGCTGGCGGGAGGGCGCAGTCACGCTCCCCGTCGGGAGAACGGGCGTCGTCCACCGGTTGTGACACGCCGCAAGCGCCGGACCGCGCTCAGTCGAACATGTCCCAGGCGCGCTCCAGGTCCTGCTTGCCGTAGACGCGGAACGCGGTGAGGGTGTTGGTGCGCTCGATGCCGGAGACCTGGGCGATCTCCTCGGTCACGATCTCGGCGATGCGCTCGTACTCCTTCACCCGCAGCACCGCGATCAGGTCCCAGTCTCCGGACACGGAGTACACTTCGGCCACGCCGCCGATCCCGGCGATGCGGCGGGCCAGGCCGGGCACGTCGCCGGGGACGGCGCGAATCAGCACGACGGCGGCAACCATCAGACTCACTCCGGTGCGGGTAGGGGTGTGGATTCTCGGGCGCGGCGGGGGAGCAGCCACAACCCGGCGGCCAGCAGCACCGCGCCGCCGGTCACCGTGGCCCACGACAGCGACTCGCCGCGGAACGCCAGCCGCTGCAGGGCCGGCTGCCAGAGCAGCATCACCACGAAGGCGTTGTTGACGAAGTGCATCAGCATACTCGCGAAAATCGAACGCGAGTGCCAGACCACCCATCCCATCAGCAGGCCGATGAAGGCCGTGGGCAGAAAGCGCAGCGCCGTCTCGAACGAGAGATGGAAGGCGCCGAAGATGCCCGCCGAGAGCGCCACCGCCCGCCATCCCCGCATCTCCCGGCCCAGCGACTGCAGCAGCACGCCGCGAAAGACCAGCTCCTCGCAGACCGCGGGCGTCACCGCCGCCAGAAAGAGGAGCCAGAGCGCGCGATTGGCGTCCGTCGCCGTCAGCAGCTCCTGCAGCGGCATCAGGCTCTCCAGCCCGCCCTCGAACAGCTGCATCTCCAGCCAGACGATCACCCAGCCCACGGGAATGCCGCCCACCGCGATCAGCACGGCGGCCAGCAGCGTGCGCGCCGACGGCGGTGGGCGCAGGGCCAGCGTCCGCCGCACGTCGTACGGCCCCAGCGCCGCGAAGGCGACGGCGGGGAGCGCCAGCAGCCCCCACTGCGAGGCGAGCAGCCCGCGCTCGCCCAGCGAGCCCTGCAGCCGCGTTCCCAGGTGAAAGTAGAGGAGAGCGATGAAGGCGATGAACGCCATCGCCTCGGCGGGGAGCGGAATGCCGCGCTCCGCCGCCCGCCAGGCGCGGACGCGCTCGCGCCACCCCCCGCCCGCCGCCGCCTCGCCCGACCCGCCGCCGAAGAGCACGTCCTCGCGCCCGAACGCGCGCGACGCGAACGCCAGCGCCAGCGCCGCCCAGCCGAACGCCGCCAGGATCGCCAGCATCGACGCCACGACGGGCGCGTCCCCCGTCATCAGCTCGCGGAAGAACATCGCCACGCCCACCACCGGCACCAGCGCCAGCGCGGGGGTGAAGTCGATCCCCGGCAGCGTGACGACCAGCAGCGGGAGCGTCGCCGCCAGCTGCGCGGGCGTAAGCGCGTTCTGCGCCTCCTTGAAGCTCTGCGCCCGCAGCGCCAGCCCCAGGAACGCCGCGGAAAAGAGCACCGCGAGGGGGATCAGCGCCACAAAGACCAGCAGCGCCGCGCCCGGCGGCAGGGTAAAGCGCAGCTGCGCCGCCGCGCCCATCTGAAAGATGCCGGACTGAAAGGTCAGCAGCATGCTCAGCAGGTTCGCCACCGCCGCCGACATCCCGATCAGCGCCACCGCGGCGAACTTCCCCGCCACGATCTCCGTCGCCGGGACGGGCGCCGTCAGCAGCGTCTCCAGCGTGCCGCGCTCCTTTTCGCCCGCGGCCATGTCGATGGCGGGGTAAAAGGTGCCCAGCAGCGTCATCAGCACCAGGATCAGCGGAAGAAAGCGGCCGAGCGCGTATCCGCCCGCCTCCTCCGCCGTGGCCACGGACGAGTCCGCCACCGCCAGCGGCGTCGCGAAGGTCTCCGGCAGCCCCGCGCCGCGCAGCCGCGCCGCGAGAAGCGTATCGCCCCAGTCGTCCAGCCGCGCCCACGCCAGCTCCTGCGCGCGCCGCGAGCGGTCGTCCGTGGGATCGAAGAAAATGCGCGCCTGCCGCGACCCCGCGTAGGCCGAGGGTGCCGCGCCCAGCACGACCGCCGCCTCCACCTTCCCCTCGCGCACGGCGGCGACGGTCGCGCTCTCCGCGCTGAAGACGCGGATGGCGGTGTCCGCGTCCAGAAAACGCACCAGCGCGGGGTCGGCCCCGGCGATGGCCACCTTCGCCGGCTCCGCGCTCAGCTGCCGCTGCCCGAAGATGGCGATCTGCTGGATGACGACGAGCATGGCGGGATAGAGCAGCGTCGGCAGGACGAGCATCATGAAGAGCGTCCGCCGGTCGCGGATGGTCTCCCGCAGCTCCTTGCCCAGCACGGTGCGCACCGTCTTCCAGCGCATCACGCCGCCTCCCGCGCGATGCGGAGAAAGGCGCGCGCCAGGTTGGGCTCGCCGCTGCGGGCCACGATCTCGTTCGCCGTGCCCTCCTCCACCAGCCGGCCGCCGGCCAGGATGCCCACGCGGTCCGCCAGCAGCTCCACCTCGCTCATGTGGTGCGTGCTGAAGAGGACGGCGCGCCCGCGGTTCCGCGCGTCCGCCACGAAGTCGTAGATCGCCTGCCCGCTGAGCACGTCCAGCCCCAGCGTCGGCTCATCCAGCACCAGCGCCGGCGGATCGTGCACCGCCGCCCGGGCGATGCTCACCCGCTGCCGCTGCCCGGTCGACAGCCGCCCGCAGAGCCGGTCCGCGAAGTCGCCGATGGAAAAGCGGTCGATCATCTCTTCCACGCGCCCGTCGATCCGCCGCTCGTCCACCCCCTGCAGCTGCGCGAAGTAGCGCAGCAGCTCGCGGGCGGTGAGGCGGGCGTACAGCCCCATCGACGCCGCCAGGAAGCCCAGCCGCCGCCTCACCTCCAGCGGCTGCGTGCGCGCGTCGAACCCGTCGATGCGCGCCGTGCCTTCCGTGGGCGCGAGGAGGGTGGCCAGGCAGCGCAGGGCCGTCGTCTTGCCCGCGCCGTTGGCGCCCAGGAGCGCGTACACCTCCCCCGGCGCCACGCGCAGCGACAGCCCGCGGACGGCCACGAAGTCGCCGTAGGCCTTGGAGAGGGAATCGAACTCGATCAACGGGACGGGAGGTGCGTGAGTGCGGAGGCGCGTGAGTGCGGGAGTGCTTCCGGCGCGGGAAAGATAGGGTGCGCGGGATGGAAGAGCGAGACGCCGCGTCACTCGCCGGGAGAAGGGCGGCTGAAGCCGCGGCTCGAACGGCCAGAAGCCCCGTCTTTGCTCGTTCCTCGCAAAACGGGGCTTCACCTGCTCGCGTGGGCTTGACCCGCACGCCGTAGACAGGTCCCCGCGTTCGACGTTGAAGCCCCGTTTTGCGAGGAA
>DATABT010000753.1:0-4189 GCA_036259455.1 Longimicrobium sp.
GGACGGCGGGCGGCAGGACGGGGTTGGTGAAGATCCCCGCGTCGAACAGCGCGCGCCAGAAGATGAACGTCTTCTCCATGTCGCCGCTGGAGACGGGAATGATGGGCGTCTCCGATCCCACCGTGTCGAAGCCCAGCGCGTTCAGCCCGCCGCGCAGGTAGGCCGCGTTCTCCCACAGCCGCGCGCGGCGCTCCGGCTCCCGCTCCATCACGTCCAGGCACGCCAGCACGGTGGCCACGGCGCTGCCGGGCATGGAGGCGCTGAAGATGAGGGGACGCGAGTGGTGCTTGAGGTAGGGGATCACGTCCTCCGGCCCCGCCACCGCCCCGCCAATGGAGGCGAACGACTTGGAGAAGGTGATCATCGTCAGGTCCACGCGCTCCTGCAGGCCGTAGTGCTCGGCCGTGCCGCCGCCGTTGGGGCCCAGCACGCCCACGGAGTGCGCGTCGTCCACCAGCAGGCGGGCGCCGTACTCGTCCTTGATGTCCACCAGCGTCGGCAGGTCCACGATGTTCCCTTCCATCGAGAACACGCCGTCGCTGGCGATGAGGATGCCGTTGCCGTCGCGGTGACGCTCCAGCATGCGCCGCAGGGCGCCCATGTCGCCGTGCGCGTAGCGGGCCAGCTCGCCCACGGCCAGCTGCGAGCCGTCCAGCAGCGACGCGTGGTTCAGCCGGTCCTGCACGATGACGGAGCCGCGCGTCACCAGCCCGGAGATGATGCCGACGTTGGTCTGGTAGCCGGTGCTGAAGACGAGCGCCGCCTCGGCCCCCATCAGCGCGGCCAGGCGGTTCTCCAGCTGCTCGTGCAGGTCCAGCGTGCCGTTGAGAAAGCGGCTGCCGGTGTTGCCGGAGCCGTAGCGGAACAGCGCCTCGCGGGCCCGCTCCAGCACGTACGGGTGATGGGTAAGGCCCAGGTAGTTGTTGCTGCCTACCATGATCTTGGTTTCGCCGCGGATCACCACCTCGGTGTCGTGGCTGGCCTCGATGGGCTGAAAGTACGGGTACAGGCCGCGGTCCATCATCTCCCGCGCCGCCGTGAACCGGCGGCACTTGTCGAACAGGTCCACCGTCTTCCGTACGGTTTCCTCGATCGTCGCCATCAAACCCATCCGTGTTCCTGGTACCAGCGGGCGGTGCGGGCAATGCCCTCCGCCAGCGGGGTGGCCGTGCCCGGCGGCAGCAGCGCGTTCAGCCCTTGCAGGTCGCACAGCCACGCGGGGGCCAGCATCTCTTCGGCCTTCTCGCGGTTGAAGACGCCCAGCCCGCCGAACAAGCCGGCCACCGTCCCCGCGCCGCGGACCAGCGCCGGCGGCAGGGGCACGCGAACGGGCCTGGTCCCCAGCGCCGCGGCGATGTGGCCCACGACGGTGCGCCACTCGTGCTCCGCCGGCTCGGCCACCGCGTAGGTGCCCGGCGGCGCGTCGGCGGCGCGCTGAACGGCGGCGGCGAGGTCCTCCACGTACACCATGTGCGTGCGCAGGCCACCCGCGGGGGCGGGGGCAAGGCGGCGCTTCACCAGGCGAAAGTAGGGGAGAAGGGCGTGGTCGCCGGGGCCGTACACCGGGGGCGCGCGAAGGATGACGGCCTCCATGCCGTCCCGCATGGCGTCGCGCACCGCGGCTTCGCCCTGCAGCTTGGTGCGCCCGTACGCGGTAAGCGGCTCGGGGGTTTCGTCCGTGCCCCGCGGGCGGCCGTGGCGCGCCGGGCCGCAGGCGGCGTACGAGCTCAGGTACACCAGCCGGCGGGGGCGGCGCGAGGCGGACTGTACCCCCCGCACGACGTTGCGGGTTCCCTGCGCGTTGGCACGAACGAACGGCTCTTCGCCGCGCGCGATGGTCAGCGCGGCCAGGTGGAACACGGTGTCGGCGCCGTCGGCGGCGTCGCGGATGGCCTCCACGGCGTCCAGGTCGCCGATGACGCGCTCGGCGCCCGCCGCGTCCAGCAGGCGGGTGTCGCTGGTGGCGCGCACCAGGGCGCGCACGTGCCACCCCGCCGCGGCCAGCCGCCGGACCAGGTGCCCGCCGACGAAGCCGGTGGCCCCGGTGATCAGTGCGATTCGGCTCATGGACTGTGCAGCAAGATGCACGGCGGTGGACGAAAACGCAACGATCCCCCGGCCCGTCGTGAGCCGCCCGGCAACAGAAAGGAGGACCGGGCGAGGCCGCCTGATCCTCCACGCGTTCGTGCGAGCGCCGGACTCCCTTCTCCGGGACCGCCCGGCTGGCCGCAAACGTAGCCGTGGCGCGGGGTTGTGTCAACCCGGACAGGGCTTGTGGGACGGGCGTTCGTTCGGGCTGGACGAGGGAATAGGGAATAGGGAATAGGGAATAGGGAATAGGGAATAGGGGGAGGGCCCCGCTACACCTTGTTCGCCTTCAGCTCGTCGAGCGGGTAGTGGGTGCCGCGCCACTCGATGCCGCGGTTCACCAGCGCGTACACGGTCGCGTTCCACACGACGAAGAGGAACAGCACGATGGCCACGGGCCACAGCACCGCGTGCCACACGGGCGATCCCTGCGCGGCCGCCGATCCCGCGTACATCAGCAGCAGGAGGAGGATCGCGGCGGCGTACAGCACGCGCGTCCATCCATCCGTCACCCAGACGGCGATGAAGGGCCAGACGAAGAACGAAAGGAGCGAGATCGTCGCCAGGATCACCATCGACAGCCGGTACTCCAGCCCCGCGAAGCCGTTCTTGCGCAGCCCGCGCACGGCCTCGCGCACGGAGTGGTACCACTCCACGGAGATCTGCTCGGCGCCGAGCACGAACTCCTGCGCGCCGCCGTTCTTCTTCACCAGCTTCCCCAGCTTCAGGTCGTCGTCCGGACGCATGGCGATGGCCTGGTGCGTCCCGATGCGCCGGTAGGTGTCCGCACGCACCAGGTTGAACGCGCCGATCCCGATGTGCGCCCTGCTCCGCGGGTCGCGCGCCTTCCAGGGCCGGGTGAAGAAGGTGAACATCAGGGTGAACACGACGCCGAACGACTTGAGCAGCACGCCCGGCATCACCACCCGCGGCGCGACGGTCAGGTGGTCCAGCTTCTCGCGCTGTACGTAGCCGGCGGCGCGGAGCACGGTGTCGGGCTTCATCACCACGTCGGCGTCGGTAAAGAGCAGCAGCTCGCCGCGCGCCGCCTGGGCGCCGAGCCAGAGCGCGTGGTTCTTGCCCAGCCATCCGCGGGGCAGGTCGGCGACGTGAACGACGTGCAGGCGCGGGTTCTCCGCGGCCATGCCGTCCAGGATGGCGCCCGTCGCGTCGTCCGAGCGGTCGTCGACGGCGACGACTTCCATGCGCTCACCCTGCTGCCGCAGGACGGAGCGCAGCGCGGGCTCGATCCCCCGCTCCTCGTTGCGCGCGGCGACGATGATGGAGACGGACGGCACCGCCCGCGGATCGGCCGGCGGGATCTGGTGCAGGTGCCTGAGGCCGCGGGCGCCGCGCGCCAGATCCGCGAAGGCGGCCGCGAAGCCGGCGGCGGCCAGCGCGGCCAGCCAGAACAGGATGGGTTCGGTCATTCGGAATCGGCGGTTCCTCGTCGCGCCCCGGCCCGGGGGCAGGGCGGCGGCGGGAGTGTATCGCACGCCCGGTGCCCCGGCCAGCGTGGCGGGCGCGCACCACATCGGGGCAGCGGTGCCCCGCCCGGATGGCCCTGCCGCGGCGCCTTCGGCGCGGTGAATCGGAAGTTGAAAGATGCTAAATTTCTAGCTGAAATCATGTAAACGCATGACACGCGGGCACCTGCGGGAATCGGCCGGATCACTCGCCGCAAACTGCCACCGGACGGGAACGATCCGTGCGGACAGGCCTCCTCCGGTCCATCTGCTCCACCCGTCCCCCCCATCCAAGTACAGTCCCATGGAACGCGCATCAGGTACGGTCAAGTGGTTCTCGCAGGAGAAGGGCTTCGGCTTCGTCACCCGGGATGACGGCACCGACATCTTCGTTCACCACAGCGGCATCTCGGGCCGCGGCTTCAAGACCCTGGAGCAGGGCGAGCCGGTGGAGTTCGACGTCATCGAAGAGCCCAAGGGCCTCAAGGCGGCCAACCTGGTGCGCCTGAACGCGCCCGAGGGCGGCGGCCAGCCGGCCGACATCGGCCAGGACGGGTACGGACGGAGCGGCGGGTACGGGGGCGGCGGCGGCGCGTACGGCGGTGGGGGCGGCTACGGCGGCGGTGAGGGTGGAT
>DATABT010000754.1:0-6110 GCA_036259455.1 Longimicrobium sp.
CCTCCGGCCCGGGGACAGCAAGGGGCGCCGCGGCGGGAGCGGCGACGGCGGCGGGAGCCGGCGCGGCGCGGTCGATAAGCGGCGTCTTCCACGACATCACGCAGCGCATGGTGATCATCGTCAGCTCCGGCACGTCGCGGAACGACTCGATGGTGCCACCGTCGCGCACGCGGGCCAGGAACGCGGCCTGCGCCTTCGTGTCCGCCTCGTCCTGTCCCTGTTCCGCGTATTTCCTGAGCTTCTTTGCGATCGGCGAGCCTTCCGCAGGGAGAAAGATGGCGATGTGCTCCTCCGGCAGCCGATCGCGCGCGTGGTCGAACTCCGCCTCGGTGATGGAGACGGTGGTGCCCGGCGGCGTCCAGCCCCGGCGGTAGGCGAACAGGCCCAGGTAATGGGTGCTGTCGTCGATCTGCTCCAGCACCAGCTGGAGCGGGGGCTTGTACCGTGACGGCCAGTTCTCCATGGCGATGGGAACGACCTCGGCCTTGGCGATGACTTCCAGCACCCGCGGCCGGCAGTCCTTGTCCAGGTCGTCCTTGGTGGAGCTGACGAACACCTTCAGGCTCATGCGGAGAACGTCGCGGTGGGAGAGCTCCGGCGGGGAAGGACGGATGGGCGCGCGGAATGGCGTCCCAAACGTTTCCCCTCATAATTGGCCGCGTCCGCTGCGGGGCACAAGAGCAGACACCGCGCGGGCGCTCCCGGGCTGTCGCCATCGGCTGAGTCATCCGGCCTGCGCGCACGCTGTTCGATGACAAGCCCCCGACGCCGCGGCTGTCATTTCGAAGGAGGCGCCCGCGTGATCGCGGCCGGTGCAGGAACCCGGAGCGCCGACTGAGAAATCTACTCACCCGTCCTGGTGACCCGTTTTCTCGCTCCGCGCGCGCCCAGAGTTTTCTTTTCGATCACGCGGATCGGGATCACGCGGAGGAACGCGGAGGAAAAGCCGGAGGGGAGGGCTCCATCGCGTCCTTACTTCCGTTCCGGCCGATGCTTCGCGGCGCGGTGTTGTCAGATGACGCCGCGCTGGAGCGTCGTTTTCGATCAGGACTTCGCGCCACGCGGGGTGATCCCGCGCGGCCACGCCGCACTCCCCTTTCTTTTCTCCGGCATCGCCCCACCATGACGCCCTCACCCCTGTCCCGACTCGTACGCGCCGGACTGCTGACGGGCGTGGCCGATGGATTGTTCGCCTGCGCGATGGGCCTGATCTACAACGGAAGCGTCACGCGCGTGTGGCAGGGCGTCGCCTCCACCCTGCTGGGCCCCTCCGCGATGCAGGGCGGGATGCGGACGATGGCCATCGGCCTGCTGATGCACTTCGGGGTCGCGTTCGGCTGGTCCGCGCTGTTCCTGCTCCTGTTCGAGCGGTCCGCATGGATCCGGCGCAAGGTCCGCGCGCGTGGCGGCGTGCTGAAAATCGCGGCGGTCTACGGGCCGCTGGTCTGGATCGGGATGTCGCTCGTGGTGATCCCCCTGCTGGTGAGCCGCGCGCCGAACCTCACCTGGCGCTGGTGGCTGCAGATGGCCGGCCACATCCCCTTCGTCGGCCTGCCCATCGTCTGGGGCATCAGCCGGGGTGCAGCCACGCGCGGCGACTGAAGGGGCTACCTGCACGCCGTGGAACAACGGGAGCGAGGGCGCGAATGATCGAATCATCCGCGCCTTCTCTTTTACTTCACGAGACGTGCGGCGGGATCGGGAACCTGTCCCACCGGCCGGGTGCGTCATTATTTTTCGATTCTCGCACGCGTCCATCTTCCCCGGCGCGCCGCTCGACGCCCGCCTCCTTCATCCGCCGCATGGCCGACGCGCTGCCCGAATCCACGACTTCGCCGCTGGTGGCCGATCCGGCCCGCCAGGCGGTCAGCACCCTGCGGGGATATTCCTACCAGATCTGGCGCACGCTGGAGGCGTGGTTCGCGCTGGGCGAGGGCGAGGAACTGCACATCGAGGGCGCCGAAGACTTCGACGTGCTGAAGGAGGGCGCCAGCAGCACGGTGCAGGTCAAGGACCTCGCCCGCAACGTGACGCTGGCGAGCGACGACGTGGCCGAAGCCATCTTCCACTGCTGGGAGCACCTGCACCGCAACCCGGGGCGGCAGATCCAGTTCCACTTTCTCACCACGGCCGGGCGCGGGCAGGAGCGCGACAATCCGTTCGGCGGCCGAAAGGGGCTCGACGTCTGGGACGCCTGCCGCCGCGACGGGAGCAACCTGGGGCCGCTTCGCGAGTACCTCGCGCGGCGGGCGTGGCCGGTCAGCGGCAGCGGCGGGGAGCGGGAGGAGCGGGAGGCGCTGGCGGCGGAGCTCACGGAGTTCCTGAAGTCCGCGCCGGACGAGGAGCTGCGGGACCGGCTGATCCGGCGGATGCACTGGGACACGGGGAGCGACGTGCAGTCCGCGGTGGAACGGGCGGTGGAGGACCAGGCCATCGCCCACGGGTCGCGATTGCAGGGGCTGCCTCCGTCGGAGTCGCGCAAGGTGGTGCCCCACCTGCTGAGCCACGTGTGGAAGGTGGCCTGCCGCCCCGCGGACCGCCGCCTGACGTACGCAGGCCTGCTCCGCGCGTTCGAGGATGCGACGACGGTGCAGGTTCCCCGCGCCGAGGCGGCGCGGATGGGTGCCCGGCGCGAGGCGCCCGCCGCGCCGCCGCCGGCCGCGCTGGTGCCGTGGCGGCCGGACGTGCGCGGGTACCTGCGGAACCTCATCGCGACCATGCGGGAGCGCAACCGCACGGGCACGGCGGGGCCGGCGGATCCCTACATCGGGCTGGCCGCGGACCCGCGCGACGGGCCGGCGCCGGGGAGCGGGGAGTATCCGCGTGCACGGGGACACATCCTCCGCTTTCCGCAGATCCGGCCCACGCTTGCCGAGGTGGCGGCCACGGGGCCGGTGGGGAGCATTACGGCCGCGTCGGACGCGGTGGGGCTGCAGACGCGCACCGTGCGCAACGTGCTGGGTGTGCTGGGCTCGCAGCCCGGGCCCGTGGTGCTGCTGGGCGAGCCGGGGTCGGGAAAGAGCACCACGCTGCGGGAACTGGTCATCCAGCTGGCGCGGCGGGCCCTGCGCGTGCCCGGCGCGCCCATCCCCATCCACGTGGAGCTGGGCACCTTTCGCCGCCCCCTGGACGGCGATCCGGAGGCGGCGGTCATCGGCCTCATCCGCGACGCGGTGCCGCCGGGGGCGAGCAGCCTGCGGCGGGCGCTGAACCCCGGCGCCATCACCGTTCCCATCGTGGTGCTGTTCGACGCGATGGACGAGATGCCGCGCACCGGCGACTACACCGCGCGCACGGCCGCCCTGGCCGCCTTCGCCGACGACTACGGGCTGGTGGCGCGGACGGTGTTCGCCTGCCGGACCAACGACTTCGATCCCAGCTTCGGGCACCGGCAGCTGGTGATCAAGCCGTTCGACGAGGGGCGCGTCCGGCGCTTTCTGCGCCGCACGCTGGGCAGGCGCTTCGAGGTGGACGGCGAGGCGCAGACCCCGCGCTCCGCGGCGCAGCGGCTGATGCGGGCGGACGAGCTGGGGGCGGACGCGGGGAACCCGCTCACGCTGTCGCTGGCGGTGGAGTTCATCCTCAAGCACCACGACTGGCCGCGCGGCCGTGCGTCGCTGTTCGAGGACCACATCGTCGCGCTGGCGGACCGGGCGCTGCGCCGCGCGGGGGGCGTTCCCCTGGAGGTGGAGCTGCGGGAGACGGTGGACGCGTGGTCGGGGCTGGCGTACGAGATCTTCAGCCGCGGCGGGGCCGTGGTGATGGAGCGCGGGGCGGCGGAGGAGCGCGTGGGTCCGGTGCCCGTGGAGCGCGCGATCAGCGGCGGGCTGGTGCTGCAGGACGGGGAGACGGGGCTGCTGCGCTTTCGCCACCACCGGCTGCAGGAGTTCCTGGTCGCCCGCCGTCTGCGCCTTCCCGATCCGCCGCGCCCCGACTGGTCCGCCATCCTGGTGAGCCCGCGCTGGCAGGAGACGCTGCTGAACTACTTCGCCATCGGCGGCCGCGACGATGCGGCGTTCAGCGTCATCCTGGACACGCTTCGGCCCGCGGAGGAGTACTTCGCGCGCCTGCGGCCGCTGGTGGAGCGCTCGCAGAGGATCGTGGACAGGGCGCGCGAGGTCTCCGACACCATCCAGCCGGACGAGGTCCTGGCCGCCGGGCACACGGTGGTCCGCAGGTACAGCGCGCCCCAGCGGGCCCGGAAGACCGCGGCCGAGACGCGGCTGCAGCAGGTGGCTGCCCGGCACGCGCGCCTGCGGACGCTGCCGGCGGAGCGGGAAACGTCGTGGAGCGACCACGTGCTCTTCGCCGCGCGGCTGTCCGCGCTGCTGAAGCCCTCGTCGCCGGAGGCGGAGGCGTTGCGAGGACCGCTGCGCGCGGCGCTGACGGGGCTGCTGGACTTTGGCCGTCCGGCGGCGCAGGTGCGCATGCTTTCCGCCTGGCGCGAGATCGCGGAGTGGTGCCCGGTCTCGGTGCTGGACCCGGTGCGCGACTCCCCGCTGCACTGGGTGCGCTCGCAGGCGATCCATGCCCTGGTCACCACGCCGCTGCACCGTGACCGCGTGGACCACGCCTTTACCGAAGAGCTGGAGTGGGAGCTGCTGAACCTGCGTCTGCCGGGAAAGCTGGCCGTCTTCTGGGAGACGGCCGCCCTGCGTCCCTCCCGGCGGCTGCAGGTGGGGATCGCCGCCCTGGCGCACCTGGCGTTCGTGCTGGTGGTGCTGGCGGCGGTCGCGGCGGGCGGGTGGCTCGCGGTTCCGCGCCTGGTCTCACGGCCGGCGTTCGCGGGATTGGACCCGGCGCTGCTCTGGGTGGCCTGGGCGGCGGCCGCATGCCTCGGCGCGGTGCTGACGGTGCCCATGGTGCGCGTGCCCGCATCCATGCGCGTGGCGATGGCCCACGCGGCCGTGGCGGCGATCGCGTTGTGCGTGCTGGAGCTTCCCGCGGCCGCGTGGGAGGCTTCGCTGGCGGACGGGTCATGGACCGCGGCCGCCGGAATTCTGCGCGTGGCGGTCGTGGTGCTGGCACCGGCGGTGGGCACGTCCGCGGCCCTGTTCGCCCTCTCTTGGGCTACGCGGCTGACCTTTCGCGCGGTCCGCCGCGCGGGCGAGCCGGACGGCCGTCCATCTCGCGCGCTCCGTCACGCGGAGGGTTTCGCGGCCGCGCGGCGCATCGGCATCGGAGCGTGCGTGGTGGCCGCCGGCGCGGCGTTGTACGCGCTGTTCGTCTCGCCGCCGGGCAAGTACCTGGCCCTGGGCCTGCTGGGGGCGGTGTCTCTGCTCGCCGCGGTCATGTTCCTCGCGTTGATCGCCGGCCTGGTCGCCGAGCAGTGGAAGGAGGTCGAGCGCAGCCCCGGGCGAATGGCCCGCGGGACTCTGATCTTCGTGGGGATTCTCGGGCTCACGGTCGGCGTGGTGTCCGGCCTCTTCCTGGCCGCCAGATACGTATGGGACAACCTGATCGCGCGCCTCTTGCCGGACTGGCTGGGTGCGTTCTCCAGGTGGGCGGCGATCGGGCTCCTGGTGGGCCTCTACACGATCATCGTGCTGTTGCTGGTGTGGGCTTGGCTGAGCGCCGCGTTCCGGCCCACGCTGGCCGAGCTTCGCTTCTGGCTGCTGCGCCGGCGCCTGCGGCGGCGTCCGTACGCGGGAAGGCTGGCGGAATGGGAGGCGGAGTTCCGCGGTGCGTCGGAGTTCGGGCGGCGGGAACTGCTGGAGCGGTTCGATCACCGTGCCATGGGCGTGGCGCCGCGGGACGCGCTGCAGACGCTGCTGGGCGTGGAGGGGCTGGTGGCGATCGCCAGCCCGGCGGCGGACACCTTCCATCGCACCATGTACCAGCTGCAGGAAGCCATCCGCCAGCAGCGGTGGAGCGCCCCCGCCGCGGCCCCGGCTTCGCCGGAGGACGGCGACGGACGCATCGCCGATCGCGCGATCTGAAAACACCCGGCTCCACGCGGAGACGCGAAGGGCACGGAGAAGTTCTCTCCGCGCCCTTCGTGCGTCTCTACGTCTACGGATCGGATCAGCCCTGCCGCTGCATCACGCCGTGGCCACGGCGGGCTCGGCGGCCGGCACCGCCTCCGGCTCCGGCTCCGGCGCCTCGGCCGG
>DATABT010000755.1:0-8436 GCA_036259455.1 Longimicrobium sp.
GATCGCGTCCAGCTGCTTGATCAGGTAGGTCGACATCGACGCCTCCAGGGACTCCCCGCGCACCAGCAGGGTGACCGTGTCGGCGTGCCGGGAGAAGAACACCGCGGCCTGCCCCGCCGAGTTCGCCCCGCCGACGACGTAGACGTCTTCTCCCCTGCACGCGAAGGCCTCCGTCTGCGCGGACGCGGTAGCGCCCGCCGGGGAGCGCCGTCAGCCGGTAGCGCCCCGCCTCGTCCGCCGCCGTCCCGCGCCGGAACGCCGTCCCCTCCAGCTCCACCTCCACGATGGCGGCGGGGATGGGCGCGCCCGCCGCGTCGCGGATCACGCCCTGCAGCGTCCCCATCTGCTGCGCCCACGCCGCGCGCGGCAGGGCGAACGCCAGGAGGAGCGCGGCCAAGGCGGCGAGTCGCCGCGGCGGCAGTGACGGAATGCGGTGGATGGATGGACGGTGCGGCATGGGTGGCGTGGGTGCGCGGAAGGGGGGGCGCGGATCGGCGAAGGATCCGGTCGTGACGTCCGGCGGCTGCGGTCGGGAGTTCGGCATCGGCGGAGGATGGCAGGTGGGAAAGATGCCGGTTCGGTCGCTGGCGTACAACGTCTCCAGCCGCGTCAAACGGACACCCGCCCCCCTCGCGCCGTCGCACGCGCCCCGGATCACCATCTGCCGCCGGCGCGCGTACACGCCGTACTTCTTGCGTTTATTCCGTAAACCAAAGAAACACCGAATAAGGTCGGGCGTACGACGGCGCATGTGCCCCGACAGAATCCGCCCCCAGCTGCTCACCAGCGCCAGGGCCGCCCCCGAAGGCGACGGCTGGCTGCACGAGATCAAGTACGATGGATACCGGCTGCTCTGCCGCATCGAGCACGGCCGCGCGCGCCTCTTTTCCCGCCCGGGGCGGGAATGGACGGCGGACCTCCCGTCGCTCGCGGCCGCCATGGAGGCGCTGGGGATCGGGTCCGGCTGGTTCGACGGGGAGATGGTGGCGCTGCGGGCGGACGGCACCCCCGACTTCCACGCCCTCCCCCGCGCGATCGCCGGCAAGCGCGGCGCGCCGCGGCTGGTCTACCAGGTGTTCGACGTGCTGTACCTGGACGGGCGCGAACTGCTGGGCACGGACGTGCTCGCCCGGAAGCGGTTGCTGGAAGGGCTCGTGCGCGGCCGGTGCGAGAGCGCGCGCTACACCGACCACCTGGTGGGAAGCGGGCCCGCGTTCCACCACGCCGCGCGCGAGGCGGGGCTGGAGGGGATCGTCTCCAAGCGCGTGGGCAGCCGCTACCGCCCGGGCGTGCGCTCGCGCGACTGGGTGAAGGTCAAGTGCATGCACCGCTACGTCTTTACCGTCGCGGGGATCGGCAAGGACGGCGCGGTGCTGGTGGATGACGACGGCGCGTTCGTGGGATGCGCGTGGTACACCCGCCGCCCTTCCATCGGCCGCACCGTCCACGTCGCCGCCCTGCAGTGGACCCCCGGCCGCCCCCTCCGCCACGCGACGGTCGTCCCGGACGCAGCACCCTCATCGGCGCCGTGACGCCGGGATCGTCCGGGAGCGCAAATCAGCCAACGAGGTGTCGGACTGATTTTCACGAGGAGCCGGTCCCGATCATCGCGGCGAATCAGCCGATTGATCGGAGTGTGCAATGTCCAACAGCCCGTTGGACGATCGGACGCTCCGGGTTTGTGCCGCTCGCGCGAGCCCGGGATGGGTCGGTGGCGCGAAAGCAGCCGCCCGGTTTCGATGATCGATCCGATGCGCCGCCGAAAAACCGGGCCTCACGCGGAGACGCGGAGAGCAGTTCTCCGTGCCTCCGCGCCTGCGCGTGAGACCCGTTGCGTCAGGGATCTGGCGATGATTTCGGGATCATGGCGAACGCATCAGAACACTCCCTCCCGCACCTGATTCTCGCGCAGGCCGTTGCGCAGGTGGATGACGTGCGTGGGATCGACGGCGGTGTTCTCCGGCAGCGGCACCTCCCCCTTCTCCTTCCCCAGGTGGAAGACGCTCTTGAGCCCGGCCAGGATGCCGGAGCCGCCCACCGCCGTCTGCCGCTCGTCGTACAGGTCGAACCAGGGGAGCCCGGCGCGCGTGTACTCCTCTGCCGTGGGCGGCACGGTGGGAGGGTCGCCGCCGGTGATCTGCCGCCACACCAGCGAGTTGGCGATGTGCACGAAGCAGCGGCCGGAGTGCCGCTGATCCCAGTCCTCCATCGCCCGGCGGTCCGTGTGGATGGACTGCCGCATGCGGCCGCCGGGCGCCAGCCCCATGTCCATCATGGCGGGCGCGGCGGCCGCCATGGGCGCAGCCGCGTACGTGACCGCAGCCTCCCGCTCGGCGCGGCGGCGCCGCTCCTCCAGCATGCGCTCGTACACCTCCCGGCGCACCGCGAACGCGGACACCTGCAGCCCGCCGTGCTCCGCCCTGCCGGTCACCTGCTCCTCCGCGCTGTAGCCGGCGCCCAGCGGCATGGCCACGAACTGGCGGATGAACCCCTTCTCCACGCAGTAGCCGTCCAGCCACGGCTGCTCCGGCACCGGCATGTAGTCCTGCGGTCCGCGGTTCAGCCCGTGGCGCCACGATTCGCCGGTGACCGCGTTGATCTTTCCCGTCGCCACCTTCACCGCGAACGGGTAGCCGCGGGGCGAGCTGAAGTGCAGCCACATCGCTTCGGACTGGTACATGGGCAGCATCACTCCGCCATGGCGGATCCAGCTCTCCGGCACCCGCTCCGCGAAGTCGTCCACGTGCCGCAGCGGAAACGCACCCAGGCCGGGCGGCAGCGGGTAATCGCGGCCGTCGTCCGGAATTCGCAGCGTGCGCTGGAACTGGATGCGCAGCACCGCGTCCTCGTGCACCTCGGGAAATCGGAACACCAGCGCATCGCCTTGCAGCTCGATCATGCCTGCCTCCCATCGAGGGGGGTGAACCGGCTACCAGTCTCCGTCGCGGACCTCGCGCACCAGGTGGAGCACCGCGTGGTCGGGAAGGTCCTTCAGCTCGCGGATGAGCTGGGCGAACAGCAGCGGCCGCCTGCGGATGACGTCCAGCAGGTCGCGGGAGACCTTTCCCGCCATCGCCAGGAGCAGATCGGGCTCCACCGCCAGCTCCCGCGCCAGCCGCACCAGCGTCTCTTCCGAAGGCGGCGACACCTCGCCCCGCTCCACCTTGCTCAGGTACGACGGCTGCACTCCCACGCGCTCCGCCACCTTGCGCACGGAATAGCGCCGGTCCTGCGCTCTCAGGCTCTCGCGCCGCTCGCGAATGAAGGTGCCCAGCGTGCTCATCGCTCCGTCATCAGAAGGTCCGCTCCATGTACTGTATACTAACCAGTACACACATGCAAGAGGGCTGATGCCTCACGTTGTTCGTTCCTCCGCACGAATGCCCCGGTCGATCCGATGCCCGCTCACCTGGCCGCCGCCGGCATCGCCTACGATCCACCGCGTGGGCCCGGCGAGGATGCGGCCCGGGACGGCGTTGCCCGCGCCGAGCTGGCGCTTCAGCCGGTGCGCGTGCAGGCGCGGATTTCCACCGGCCGGCCAGCAGCACCGATGCCTCCGGAGCCTCGCGGCCCGGGCCCGCCTCCGCGATGTCATCGCCCAGTACCAGCACGTTCACGTCGCGTCAAGCAGACGCCGGGTTGCGAAGCAGACGCAAAAAGCCCCGCCGCGAGAGATTCGCGGCGGGGCTTTTTTCCTTCAGTGCGCCCGACAGGATTCGAACCTGTGACCTTTGGCTCCGGAGGCCAACGCTCTATCCAGCTGAGCTACGGGCGCGTACGTGGATCGGAGGAGGCGAATAAGCCGAGTTCTGTCCCCGTTGCCGGGGGAGGATCATTTCTCTGGGACCGGCGTTGCCGCCGGCCTCGTGCAGCCTACCCGGGACTGGTGGCGGGGCGGGCAGCCCCATCGTCCCTGCTTGGCCTTGCTCCGGGTGGGGTTTGCCATGCCGCGCCCGTCACCGGACGCGCGGTGCGCTCTTACCGCACCGTTTCACCCTTGCCTGTGCCCGAAGGCCATCGGCGGTCTGCTTTCTGTTGCACTTTCCGTCGCCTCGCGACGCCCGGCCGTTAGCCGGCACCCTGCCCTGTGGAGCTCGGACTTTCCTCGACGCCGCACGCGGCGCCGCGATCCTCACTCGCCTCCCACGACCCGTGTTTTCAATCCGTCAGTGCCCAGGAGAGGACTCGAACCTCCACGCCCGTTAAGGCACCAGATCCTTAGTCTGGCCTGTCTACCAGTTTCAGCACCTGGGCAGGTGCGGCACCGTCAGGCGTGCGTTCCGCGGACAAGTGCTCCCGAGAGGACTCGAACCTCCACGAGCTTGCGCCCACTAGATCCTGAATCTAGCGCGTCTACCAATTCCGCCACAGGAGCGTAACCGGTCCGCGGGCCACCCTGCCGGCCCCGACGACGCGCGGCGCGACCATTGCTGGCCCACGCCGCGAGTCCCGTCACACAGGCGCGCCCGGAAGGATTCGAACCTCCGACCTTCTGATCCGTAGTCAGACGCTCTATCCAGCTGAGCTACGGGCGCAAGACTTCAGCATGCTTCGCGCGTGGAGCGCGAATGCACCGGGTAGGAATCGAACCTACAACCTTGGGATTAAGAGTCCCCTGCTCTGCCAATTGAGCTACCGGTGCGTTGGCGAACAGAAGGGGAAATTTACATCTCTCTCCCCCGTCCGTCAAGCCCCGGCCGGCCCTCCCTTCCACTCCCCCGGCAGCTCCCGCGGCCGCGGCGGCCGCGCGGGAAACGGAATTTAATGGCGTGGCGCCTTCCGCGGGAGCCCCCCTCGTCCACGCGTCGCCCCCGGCGCCTACGCGCCCTGCGCCACGGTCCCCGGGCGGGCGCGCATGTAGGCGCGCAGGTCGCCCATGTCGTAGCCCCCGTTGCGGTTGCCAAAGTGGTCCAGCGCGGCGCGCTCGTCTCCCGTGGGGGCGGCGCCGGACGAACCCAGCAGCGGCCCCAGCAGGCGCGGCGAGGCCACGATGGGAAGGGTGGACACCAGCACGCGCGCCACGCCGCCCGCCACCTCGATCTCCAGCGCCACGTTGGACACCACCCCGTTGTTCAGGCGAATGGAGGGATGCGTCCAGTCGTCCAGCGTCCGCCGGCCGGCGAAGACGTCGCCCGCGGTGCCGCGGTTGCCCCCCTCCGCGGCGGTCTTGACGAGCGCGCTGTCGCCGTCCGCCTCCACCAGCTGCGCGTGGTAGATGCGCGGGCACCCGTTGCACGAGATGCGCAGCGAGCGGGTGAGGTCCACGTGGTAGACCAGCACCCCGCCGGCGGGGAGCGACGCGTCGAACCCCGTGTTGGGGCGGTACTCCAGCATCAGGAACTCGTGGGTGCCCCACAGCGGCACGTGCAGCACGTCGCCGCTGGTCTGCACCGGGCGCAGCGTGTAGGCGCGGCGCCACCCCGGCTGGGTGAAGATGGGCGCCACCCACCCCAGGATGGCCTTTTCGTACGCGCCCATGTGCGACGGGCGGTCCACGTCGCCCACGGCGGCGCCGTCGCCGCACCCCCAGGAGCCGGCGGCCATCAGCGTCCAGCACCCCAGCACCCAGCGGCGGCTGGCGGGAAGCAGGCCGCCGGACGCGTCATAGAAGTCGGGGAGCCCAAAGGCGTGCCCCGTCTCGTGCGCGATGGTGGCGATGCTCTGCGGCGCGCCGCTGCAGGTGACGGCGCTCTGCATGTGGTAGTCGTCCAGGCGCACGGGCTCGCCGTTGGGGCGAAGGTCGTTCGTGGAATACGGGCCGCCCAGCCAGGCGGAGATCCCCGACTTGTGGGGCCAGATGGAAACCGAGCCGCAGTTGGCGGCCCGCTCGGCGTACTGGAACACCGCCAGGTCCACGTACCCGTCGTCGTCGCCGCTGTTGGGAATGCCGTCGGGGCCGTCGCTGTCGAACTGGCCGAAGTTGGTGGTGCTGTCCACCCGGGCCAGCACCTCGCGCAGGTAGCCGCCCACGTACGCGTCGTCGCCCAGGCCAAAGGAGGTGCCCGCCACCTCGGCGACCGTCCGGGAGGTGCGCACCCAGGGAAGCACCGTCCCCACGATGTTCATCTGCCCGCCGCTGATCTCCCGGTAGAACTCCGTCAGGTTCCCCAGCGGGTTGTCGCCGAACAGCTGCCGCTGCACCGCCTCCGCGCTCACCGTGGGCGGCGGCGAGTCGGCGAACAGCCCCATCAGCACCACCATCTGCAGCGTGCCGCGGCGCGGGGCCACGGCCATCACCGAATCGCCCATCCTCACCGCGGCGGCCGCGCCCAGGTTGCGCCACTCGCGGCGCGTCTGGAAGAAGTCGGGGTTCTGGCGGATGCGCGCGTAGTAGCCGGCGGGGAGCGGAACGCCGCTGGCCGCCGACAGCGCCTCGATGTCCTGCCCCGCCGCCGGGGCCGCGAGCACGGCGGCGGCAAGGAGCGCGGCGCGCACCCTCACGGGTCCCCGCGGGTGCGGGTGAAGGTCACCGCATAGCCGTCCGTCGTCGGCCGCACGGAGTCGTCGGGCGCCACCACCTGCACCACGCGCACCTGCGGCAGCTCGCCGCCATCGGCGATGACGACGCGAAACTCGATGCGCCCCGCGTCCGGTCGGATCAGCATCACCTTCTGCCCGCCGCTGACCGGCTGGCGAAAGAGGGTGGCGGAGGCGGCGGAGATCTCCTGCACGGAGCCGCCGGTGATCTCCAGCATGGCCGCGCCCTCCGGGCCGTTGGGCGACTGCAGCGCGCCGATGTACTCGCCCCCGGCGCTGGACGACGCGCCGGTGCCGCCGTCGCAGGCGGCCAGCGCCAGCAGGGGGAGAAGGACGAGGAAGGGGGGAATGCGCATGGCTCGCGGTGCCGGGGTTCGGTCGTTTCGGGCGCGCGGACGGGCGGCGCGGATCACATCGACACCGCGCGCACGGGCGCGGTGCGCGCCCAGGCGCCGCCGCCCGGCGGCGCCTCGCACAGGGTGCCGCCCTGAAAGGTCAGGTTGCCGGTGCCGAGCGCCACCTGCCCGGGCGACCACTCCAGCAGCCCGGGGCGCTGCAGGGCGTGGAAGGTGGTGTTGGGGAGCGTGTGCTCCACCGGGGCCCGGCCCTGCACCCAGGTGGTGCTGAAGCGGTTCCCCTCGAAGGTCACGGCGATGCCGGGGGCGGCCACCGCGCCGTAGCGGGTGGTGGCGGACTCGAAGCGGTAGTGTACGCTGTCGATCTGCGCGCCGTCCGCGCCCGCCCCGCCGTAGCACGCCCAGGTGATGCGCCAGGGACGCCGCATCTCCTCCAGGGCCCACAGTTCCACGCGGTTCTTCACCGTCCCCACCGTGATCTCCATCTCCCCGGTCGCTTCGGCCGTGGCGCGGATGAAGCCGTCCTGGGTAACCGACATCACGGGCGCGCCGCGGCTGATGGCGGTGGTGAAGACAGGCTCGGTCTCGTGGTTGCCGTACGCGTCCAGCACGTCGATGAAGGCAAAGGCCGGGTGCAGGCGCTGCCGGAAGGGCCAGGCCATGCGCGTGTACGTCTGCACGACCACCGCCGGCCCCGCGCGAAAGTCGATCACCGCCGTGTCCGTGTCGAACACGCGCCCCTCCGCCACCCCTTCCGCCACCAGGTGGCAGCTCCCGTTCACCGTCGGGCGGCGCACGCGGTTGGCGACGGAGTCGGCGTCCGCGGGGAGCGGCGTGGCGCTCTGCACCGGCTGGCACCACGCCTCCAGGGCGCGCCACCGCACCTCCACCGCCGGCAGGCGCACGCGCGGCCCGGGCCCCGTCACCCCCTCCGCGTCCAGCAGGTCGGGCGAGACGGTCACCCGCACGGTGATGTCCTGCAGCACGACCGCGGAGTCTCCCTCCTGCACGCCCACGGGGCGCACGGTGGAGACGATCCCCTTTCCCGTCACGATGGCCAGGCGCAGGTCGTCGGGTCCGGGGGTGAGGGTGCGGGTGTCGCCGGCGTCGCGGCAGGCCGCCAGGAGCAGGGGAATCGCGAGGAGGAGGGACGGACGCGTGCGGCGGATGCGGCGCATGAGCGGGCGCGTGCGGGGGATGCAGGTCCGGGCGTCGAGAGAGATAAACGTGCGTCGCGCCGGATTTGATACACTCCCCGCCACCAGGCGTGATCACGACGACGGCAGGATGGCCTCGGAGTCGACGGAGGACACGGAGTTGCTCGTCTGGATCGGTGCCGATGTGCGACGCGGCACTCCCCCTCGAGGAGAACCGTCATTCCGCAGGAGGTGCACTCACGATCCCCGCCAGCGCTGGATGCCGGCGCGGCGACGGAGAGGGTGTTGAAGATCCTCTCACCGGCACGATGTCATCCTGAGTCATTCGGCGTTGGGCGCACCCCGTGGGATGAAAGTCACTCGCGCCGCTGCTGTCATTTCGAAGAAGGCGCCCGCGTGATTGCTGCCGGTGCACGAACTCGTGGCGCCGACTGAGAAATCTACTC
>DATABT010000756.1:0-2781 GCA_036259455.1 Longimicrobium sp.
CGCGATCGCGAAGCAGTGGATGGCGTGGGGGACCCTGCCGGAGTCGATGATCGGCCACAGCGTAGGCGAGTACGTGGCCGCCTGCCTGGCCGGCGTCTTCTCGCTGGAGGATGCGCTGGCCCTCGTCGCCGAGCGCGGGCGACTGCATCAGCCGCCCGCGCTCGGCAACGAGGGCCAGCGCGTCCTCCAGCGAGAAGACGCCGGCCAGGCAGGCGGCCACGTACTCGCCCACGCTGTGGCCGATCATCGACTCCGGCGTGATCCCCCACGCCATCCACTGCTTCGCGATCGCGTATTCGACGGCGAAGAGCGCGGGCTGCGTGAGGGCCGTCTGCTTCAGGCGATCCGCATCATCCGAGAAGATCGCGTCGCGCAGGTCCAGCCCCAGGAGCGGGCGCAGGATCCCGGCGCAGCGGTCCAGCTCCTCGCGGAAGACGGGCTCGCGCTCGTGGAGGCCGCGCGCCATCCCGGCGTACTGCGCGCCCTGGCCGGGAAAGAGGAAGACGGCGGCGGGCGCCTCGCTCCCGGCCCGGCCGGCCACGCCGCGGCCCACGTCCGCCAGCGCCTGGGCGGCCTCGGCGTGGGTGCGCGCCACCACGGCGCGGCGGTGGGCGAACGCGCGCCGCCCCTGCTGAAGCGTCCACGCCACGTCCGCCAGCGCCTGCTCCGGGTTCTGCTCCAGGTGCGCGGCCAGCCGCCGCGCCGCCGCGTCCAGCGCCGTCTCGGTGCGGGCGGAAAGGACCAGCAGCTGCTCCGCGCGCGACGGAGCGGGGGAGGGCGCCACGGCGGGCGCCTGCTCCATCACCACGTGCGCGTTGGTGCCGCCGATGCCGAACGACGAGACCCCGGCGCGCCGCGGCACCCCGGCGGGCGGCGTCCACTTCGCCAGCGTGGTGTTGACGTAGAAGGGGCTGGACGCGAAGTCGATCTGCGGGTTGGGCCGCGTGAAGTGCAGCGAGGGCGGGATCTCGCCGGTGCGCAGCGCGAGCGTGGTCTTGATGAGGCCCGCGATCCCCGCCGCCACGTCGAGGTGGCCGATGTTGGTCTTGATCGAGCCGATGGCGCAGAAGCCCGTGCGGTCCGTCCCCGCGCGGAAGGCCCGGGTGAGCGCCTCGATCTCGATGGGGTCGCCCAGCTCCGTCCCGGTGCCGTGCGCCTCCACGTAGGTGATGGTGGCGGGGTCCACGTCCGCGGCGGCGTGCGCGGCGCGGATGGCGGCGGCCTGCCCCTCCACCCGCGGCGCGGTGAAGCCGATCTTGGCGGAGCCGTCGTTGTTGATGGCCGACCCCAGGATCACCGCGTGCACGGTGTCGCCGTCCGCCAGCGCGTCCTCGAGCCGCTTGAGCGCGGCGACGGCCACCCCGCTCCCGCCCACCGTCCCCCGCGCCTGGGCGTCGAAGGCCCGGCAGCGTCCGTCCGGCGAACGGATGGCCCCCTCCTGGTACAGGTAGCCGGCGTGCTGGTGCGCCACGACGGCCGAGCCCCCGACCAGGGCCATCTCGCAGTCGCCGCCCAGCAGCGCCTGGCAGGCCAGGTGCACCGCCACCAGCGAGGTGCTGCACGCCGTCTGCACCACCACGGCGGGGCCTTCGAGCCCCATCTTGAACGCCGCGCGGGTGGCCAGGAAGTCCTTGTCGTTCCCCATGTGCACGGCCATCTCGCCGGCCGCGGCGGTCACGTCGGGGCGGGAGAGCAGGTTCAGGTAGTAGCTGCTCATGCTGGTGCCCGCGTACACGCCCACGCGGCCGGGGACGCGCGCGGCGTCGTAGCCGGCGTGCTCCAGCGCCTCCCACGCCACCTCCAGGAACAGGCGCTGCTGGGGATCGGTGACCTGCGCCTCGCGCGGGGTAAAGCCGAAGAAGGCGGCGTCGAAGCGATCCACCTCCGCCAGCGCGCCCCGCGCGGGGACGTACGCGGGGTCGGTGCGCAGCGACTCCGGCACCCCCGCGGCGGTCAGCTCCTCGTCGGTGAAGTGGCGGATGGACTCCACCCCGGCGCGCAGGTTGGCCCACAGGGCGTCCACGCCGGGCGCGCCGGGAAAGCGCCCCGCCATTCCCACGACGGCGATCTCCAGCCCGGTGGGCTCGTTGGTCTGGCTCATCTTCGCTCGAAAGCTTGTTTACTCGTCGTGGAAGAACAGGGAACAGGGAACAGCCTGCTCACCCCGTCACCCCGTCACCCCGTGACCCCGTCACGCCAGCCCGCCCCCTCGCCCGCAGCCTGTGCCGCCCGTCCCGCACCCGCGCGTCGTCCGCCGGAGCGGCGGCCGGTTCCGGCGCGGGGGCGTCCAGCGCCGCGGCCAGGGCGCTCACCGTCAGGTAGTGGAACAGGTGGGTGATGGGCACCGGCTGGCCGAACGCCTCGCGCAGGCGCGTCTGCACCCGCACCAGCAGCAGCGAGTGTCCGCCCAGGTCGAAGAACCGGTCGTGCGCGCCCACGCTCTCCACCCCCAGCACCTCGGCCCACGCCGCGGCCACCTTGCGCTCCGCCTCGGTGCGCGGCGCCACGTACCGGTCCGCGTCGGCCGCGTACTCCGGCGCCGGCAGCGCCCCGCGGTCCAGCTTGCCGTTCGCGGTCAGCGGCAGCCGCTCCAGCGGGACGAACGCCGCCGGCACCATGTACTCCGGCAGCCTCCGCCGCAGGTGCTCCCGCAGCTCATCCGCGTGGGCGCCACCGACTACGTACGCCACCAGCCGCTTCTCGCCCGGCTCGTCCTCCCGCACGATCACCCGCGCATCGAGCACCTCCGCGTGCGCCGACAGCGCGGCCTCGATCTCGCCC
>DATABT010000757.1:0-9547 GCA_036259455.1 Longimicrobium sp.
CAGGAGTGCGACGGAGATACCAAGGCCAATCCTGACACCAAAGACCACCCGCGTCAGCGTACTCTGCTCCCGCCCCGACTCGTCCAAGTCGGTATGCGGCATGAGTTGAACCTTCCGCTCAGAAGAGTACGGCAGGGGCGATGCGGTGGTGCCCTGTCCCGCCGTGGCGGCCAGCAGGCGCTCCTCCGTGTGCACCGTGGTGGACGGGCGCTGCAAGGCGCCGTTCGCGGTGATCTGCGGAGTTGTGACGGTGACGGCGCGCTGGCACGCGCCGGTGCAGCCCTTAATCGTGAACGTGCCGCTCCAGCATCTCGATCGTATCTGAAATCGTGACTACCCGTTCCCATTCAGATAGAGGAATTTTCACCTTGAGTCTTCGCTCAATGGCAGGGACAAACCAGAAGGTTGCGTCCTCGTCGAGCATGATTTCGAGCAATCCAGCATCTGGACTCGTCTCATTTGGTGGAACGCCGATATCCTTGAGTACGTCCAGGACCACGCTCTCGATCTTTCTTCGTAAGTTGGTCATCGCAGCGTTCTGGGACCGTGACCCTAGTTCGACGCCACACAGGCGCCAATTGAAACTACATCGTAAAGCAACAGCCCAGCAGCCACGACCAAGTTCGCGCGTCCCGCCAGTGTCACAAGGCTGTTCGAGCCAAGGATCGCCCGAGGCCATTTCCCGGGGATTTTCAGCGGTCCCAACACTTTGTGTCCGTAGTAATTCAAAGCGTTCGTCCTCAGGCTTGCAGAGCGTGTTTTACCAGGCATCACTGGCATCCCGTGCCTACGTTTGTCAATTGGCACGGCTCCGAGCCAACTCGCATCACGTGCTGCGAGATCGTCCAGCCCGTAGTGGTCCAGGGCGCACGCCGCAACTTCCTTCGCCAACTGGACCGCATCGTCCGCCAAGTCACCGTCATCCGCCGATCCCGGTCCGTGCGGGTACCCTCCACCCGAGTGCCCCGGCACTCCGAGAGGACCGGAGTCATCGCCGCGGCGGTTGGGATCGTAGGGCTCGTAATCTCCGGGGCGGTGCCCGTAGCCGTCGCACCCGCCCGGGTAGCTGACGATGACGGTCGTCCCACCCGACACGAACGAGTCGTTGCAGCGGTGGTCCAGCCCGGAGGGATCGCTCAGGTTCACCGGGTCGTTCAGGGCGTACGCGTACTGGTTGTTGCCGCCGGCCAGCCCGATCGGGTCCTCACTCAGGAAGCGGCCCAGGAACGGGTCGTACCAGCGGGCACGCACGTAGTACATCCCCGTTAAGGCGTCCAGCTCGCGCGCGGCGAACCGCAGCAGGTTGTGCGTGCTCTCGCTCGCCAAGGAGTGCACGCCCTTGGGCTGCGCACCGGGCTCCCACCAGTTGTGCAGGCCTTGACACAAGGTCTGGTTTCTGACGGTGGCGGAAGCGGATGATTCACTCGCGCTGCAAGCATGCTGTGCGGCTGGCCGACGCCCGGCCAGTAGGTGTAGGTGCGGATTCGGTTGCCGCTCGCGTCCACTTCCGCCGCCGGGTCGTCGCCGTCGTGGTCACCATCCCGCCCGCCGTGTGGCGACCCCAGCGTCTAACCGATCGGTGTGTGAAACTCAACGGTGTCCAACGTAGGGCTGGAACACACATCCCGGCTGGGTGGGGACAAAGATCGCGCTCGGCACCTCTTCCCCGATGCCCCGCTCGGCAAAGATCGGAACATTCCGGAACTCCCCCACACGCATGAGCAAGTGGGGCTCGATCACGTCAGGCGCTCCATAGGGTGCATAAGCGCGTCCGTCCAGATCGATGAATTCTCTCCCAAGCCAGGACGCACCAAGAGCATACGGTGGGTGATTGGCGGGATAGACCTCACGCCACCGGCGGCCGTCAACCAAGGTATCGCCCCGAGACGTGTCGACGACAGCAGTGACGGTCTTCAACTCCCCGTCTTCGATGATGCACAACGAGATTTCCTGAACGGGTACGGAGCGTTGCGAGGCCTTAACCTGCGCGTGCCCGGAGGCATCGACTTTTTTTGAACTTGGCGCGCCTGAGCAGCCGACCAACCCGATCACGAGGACCGTGCGCAACCCTATAGCCGCAAGGTAGAGCCGTAGCGGGGGGCGCGAATAACGGCATCTTGGCCGAGCGGATGACCCGGCTTTGCGCCGATCCACGCGTACCCGGCGCCACTCACCGCGAGCGAAGACAATATGCCGCGGTTTGATCGATTGAGCCCAGCGGAGTGCGAGAGTAATCACTGTACGGTGTTGGGTTCGCGAGGTTGGAATGCCGGCGCGGCACCGTGTGAACGGCCTCGTGCGCCACCTTGTGTCGCGTCAGGTAACGTGCATCGAAGTACAGGACTGGACCCCCGACGCGCGAATCGAAGGGCGCGTTGCCGAACATCTGCTCCGGTCTGCCTTGCGGGTTCTTGTAAATGACCGCATGATCCCAGAAGCGCAGATCGCGGTACATGGCCGCGATTCCGCGGGCGCGCATCTCGGCGCAGAAGTCATTGTCTTGCCTAATGCCCTCCAGCGTCTCTTCGACAAAATCCCGCTCACCGCGCTGATCGTCCGCGTTCCGGAGCCGGCATCCTGCGATTAGACAACTGGAGGGATTTGCCGGCGGATCGCCGTCCTCGAATCGGTTTGCCGGCCCATGCCCGAAATCCCAGCAGCCGGAGACGAAGTGGATCTTGTAGGTCCCCTCTCCGATGCTGCCCGTGCCCCACGACGTCTGCTCGCATACGTGGTGCAGCCCGCTGGGGTCGCTCCGGTTCACCGGGTCGTTGCCCGCGTAGGCGTACTGGTTGATCCCGCCCGCGAGCCCGATGGGGTCCTCACTCAGAAAGCGGCCCAGGAACGGGTCGTAACCAGCGGGCACGGACGTAGTACATGCCCGTCTGCGCGTCCAGCTCGCGGGCGGCGAAGCGTAGCGGGTTGTGAGTGCCCTCGCTCTGCGCCTGCCCCTCGCCATAAGGGCTGTAGTCATACCTGTGCGTCAGCGATCCACTCATGTTGAACAGGCCGCGCACGGTGTTGGACGGCAGGTCCATCGCGTAGTAGTGCACCGCGCCGTTGGCCCCGTTCTCCCACGTGCGCATGCTGTGCGGCTGGTCGATTCCCGGCCAGTAGGTGTAGGTGCGAATGCGGTTGCCGCTGTCGTCCACCTCCGCCACCAGGTCACCGTGGTCGTACACGTACCGCGTGGTCACCCCGCCCGCCGTCCGCCGCACCCGCGTGCCGAACCCGTTGTAGCCGTAGGCCACGGAGTCCCCGGCGGGCGTAACCACGCTGGTGAGCTGTCGCAGGCTGTTCCAGTGGTACCGCACCGTCTGCGCCCCCTTGGTGCGGCTGACGAGGTTGCCCACCGAGTCGTACGCCAGCGTCCATCCACCGAACGCGGAGTAGCGGTTGCTGGAGGCCTGCAGCGTGCCGCCGTACGAGGCGTTGATCCCGGTGGAGTCGCTGTACGTCCAGCCGGTGCGGTTGCCCACGGCGTCGTAGCCGTACCCGTAGGTGCGCATGCTGGCCCAGTCGTACGACCCGTCGCACTCCGGCTCGGTGGAGTTGCCCGTGCAGAAGGGAGGTGGCGGCACGTACACCTGCTTGAGCTCGTCACGCCCGGCAAGCCGGCCCAGCGCGTCGTATGCGTATGACGTAACGCGGTTGCCATCGGTGCTGGTGCGCGACTCCACCCGGTCCAGGATGTCGTACCCCAGCGTCCCCGCGCCCAGCCCGGTGTTGAGGGCCGACCGGCTGTACGACAGCGAACCGAGGCGGTGCCGGGGCGTGTACCCCAGGGTGAGCGTGGCCGCGCCGTTCGGCCAGGTGATGGTGCCCGGCAGCGACTCGGCGTTGTACCCCACGGTGGTGGCGTACCCGGACTGGTCCGTCATCGATTCCAGCCGCTGCCGGTCGTCGTACCCGTAGACCATCGTCTCCTGCCACAGCAGGGTGGCCGGCGGCCCCGCGCGCACCGCCACGTCGGCGCGCCGTCCGTCCACGCGGTAGTTGCTCGCCACCTCGTAGCGCACGCCGCCCATCACCGACACCGCGCTGTACACCTGGCCGGCGCCGTCCAGGTACAGCGTGTCGCGGCTCTCGCCCACGCGCTCGGCCCACATCCAGTTCCCGTGCGGGTTGTCGAACCCGTAGCGGATCGTCGCGTCCCGGGCGGAGAGGCTGTCCAGCCGCCCCACGGCGTCGTAGCGCATGCCGAAGGTGCGGCCCAGCCGGTCCGTGGTTCCCACCAGGTACCCACCCCGGTCGTAACGGTAGGCGGTGGTGTCGCCGTCGGCGTCCAGTTCGCTCACCACCCATCCCAGCGCGTTCCGGACGAAGTCGTAATTCTTCCCCGCCGCGTCCGTCACCCGCCACAAGCCGCGGGCGTTGTACGCGTACCGCACCGAGTCGCCCGGCGCGCGTTGCTTGAGCACCCGGTTCAGCCGATCGTACGTGTACGTCGTGACCTGGCCATTGGGGGCGGTCACGGTGAAGGTGCGCCCGGCGCCGTCGTATGTAAGGGCGGTGCGCTGGTTGCCCGCGCTGGTGTTGAAGCGGACCGAGTCCGCGTTCTTCCACGCCGTGCCATCGTAGAAGTACTCCACCACGTGCCCACCCCGGTCCGTCATCGTCTTCACCCTCAGCCGGCCGTCGTAGGTGTAGCGCGCCACAGTGTCGCTGCCCACCCGCACGCGTAGAATCTCGCCGCGGGTGCCGCGGTCGTATACAGTGTTCACCCGCCCCTCCGACGCCCGCGAGAGGAACCGGGCGCCGTTCAGCAGCTGATAGCCGTAGTCCACCTGCAATCCCCGACTCTCGTCGAAGCTGCGGGCGATGGAGCCGTCGGTGTTCCAGTCCAGGTTCACCGCGGTGCCCCCCGGCTGCGTTACGCGCACCGGCTGTCCGTGCGGGTTGCGCTCGATGGTGGTGGCGTGCCCCAGCGGCCCCACCACCCTGAGCGGGTTCCCGTAGCGGTCCAGCCATGCGCGGGTGGTAAAGCCGCGAGGATCCGTCACCGTGGCGTAGATGCTGTCTGCCGTCAGGCGCGGCAGCGGCGACGCCACGGTGCCCTGTCCCGCCGCGGGGGCCAGCAGGCGCTTCTCCGTGCGCACCGTGGTGGACGGGCGGTGCAGGGCGCCGTTCGCGGTGATCTGCGGAGCCGTGACGGTGACGGCGCGCTGGGGGCCATACGTCACGTTCCACTGCCCGCCGGCGCAGTCCACCCAGCTGTCCAGCCGGTGGCCGGCGGAGTGCGAAAGCTGCTGGAGCGCGGGCGTGCTGTCGGGTTCGATGATCTCCCGGAGATCGGTGCCCGTGTACCAGAACTGCGTCCGGCGGTTCCCGGGAACGGTGATCCCCGCCAGGTAGTAGCCGGGATGATAGTCGAAGATGATCGCCTGGCCTGCGGGGTCCACGATGCTCCCCAGCATGAGGCCCGTTGCGTAGTTGAACCGGGTGGTGTCGCCCGCGGAGGTATAGGTGTAGGTCAGCCGCCCCGTGGCGTCGAACCAGGCGCCGGCGCCCTCGGGCCAGGTGCGGTGGAAGGTGCCGCTCGCGGTGCGGATGATGGTAGAGAAGTCGCCGTCGGGCCGCGTGTACGACGGACCCGTCCCGGCGAAGAAGCGCGCGGACCCATCTCCCTCGTCCACCAGCAGCCCGTCGGGCTGCACCAGGATGCGCTGCAGACCCAGCACCCCCCATCCGGCACCGTACTGCGATCCGCCGCGGTGAATCACCGGCACCCGGAGGGCCGCGGTCGTCGCCGGCGGCTGCGTGCCGCTGGACCACACGCTGGTGACCTGCAGGGTGTAGTTGTACGCCGCGTTGCCCGCCGCCGCCGAGGGGGCCAGCTCCACCCCCAGCCGCACGTGCCGCCGGTGGCGCCACCCGCGTTGGAGAACACGGCCACCGTGGAGCCGTTCGACAGGGTGAGCGCCGCGCCGCCGTTCAGCACCCGCACCTCGTACCGGTGCGCCGGCTCCAGCGAGTGGTCGGTTACGTCGAACTGGATGAGCGGCCGCGGCTCGGCCAGCTCGCTGGAATAGTACAGCGTGACCGACCGCTCCCGGTCCAGGCTCACGTACGACGGCGTCGTGTAGGTAAGGGTGGAGCCGTGGCGCACCGGGTTGGAGTACCCCGCGTGGTAGGGCGCCAGGCTCACCACCGGCGACGTGCGCTGTGCGGGCGGCGGCGGCGGCAGATAGGTCATCGTCACCACCTCTTCGGTACATCCCGAGCCGCTGCCGCAGATGTACGCGCTGACCGTGTTCGCGCCGTCCGCCAGCGTCACCGTCCCCGTGGAGGTGGCGCGCACGCCGGAGCCGTTCACGTTCCCCGACGTCTGCGGCTGGTAGGTGAAGTTCCCCGTGACGACGTTGTTGTTGAACCTGATCACGCGGCTGGTGGACACCAGGTCGTACTCGTGCGACCAGGTGATGCGCACCGTCTGCGTGCGCTCGTTGTAGGTTCCGGTCGGGGGGGAGATGAAGACGCCCGGGTCGTCGTACTGAGCGGCAGCGGGAACGGCAAGCAGCAGCGCGGCGATCGTGGCGGCGGCAAGGCCTCGCATGCGGAGGTGGGGCTCCGGGTGAGAAGCAAGGGGGTGGGAACAGCCTCTTCGAATCGTTACCCTTTCCCGTCCGCATCGTCAAGTATTTTGAGACAAATTGCGGCCGCGTCATGGGCGCCGCCGCACCCTCAGCGCAACGCGTAGGAAAACGGGGCCCGCGCGAAAGGATCGCGCGGGCCCCGTTCTTCTGTTGCTTCCGGCTGGAATCAGGCGGCGTTGGCCTTGCGGCGGCCGCGGCGGCGGGGGACGTGGGGCGGCGCGTCGAGCGTCGCGGCCAGCGTCATCTCCTCCTGCGGCGGGTGGATGCGCGACATGGGCATGTCCATCTCGCTCTCCTCGTCGCTCAGCTTGGTCTCCTGGCGGCGGATGCGGCCGGCCTCGCGGGCGGCGTTCAGCTCGGCCAGGAACTTTTCCGACGCCGTGGCGAACGCGCCCTGCTTGCGCAGCTGCGTCAGCATCACCTCGGTGAACTCCTGCACCGCGCGGCGCAACGAGCTGTCCGACGCGTAGCCGCAGGTGTACGCCACGCTCAGCACCGTCTGCCCCGGGTCGTCCAGCAGCTCGCAGGCCAGCAGCACGCGCATCCACGCGAGGATGCGGCGCGGCGGCGGCAGGTCCGCCTGCTCGGCCCATCGCAGCAGCGTGCGCTCGCTCAGCTTGAGGCTCGCGGCCAGGTCGCGCCCGTGCCCGCCCTCGGCCACCACCTCGGCGGCCGCCATCAGCAGCGCGCGCGCGCGGCCGGACAGGTTGCTGGGGAGCGACCGCTCCAGCAGGCTCTGCAGCGGGCGCCCCTGGGCGCTGCGCAGGCGGCGGGAGATGGCCTCCACCGTGTCTTCCTCGTCCAGCGCGATCACTTCCTTTACGCCCCACTCGCCCAGCGTGCGCAGGTCACGCACGCGCCCGCGGCGCACCTCCAGCGCGGCGATCACCGTCGCGGTGGGGAACTCCCACAGGATGGAGCGCAGCTCGGGCGCCAGCTCGGCCTCGGTGCCGTAGGTGCGCGTGTACGGGTCCACCACCACCAGCGCGGCGGGCGGCGACTCGTTCAGCGCGGCGCGCAGCCCGTCCCAGTCGTCCACGAACTGGGTCTTGAACCGCTGGTTGCCCACGCGGCGTACCCGCTCCTTGAACACGGGGTCGGAGTGCAGAACGATGAGCGGACGGGCGATGGGTTGCATGGGTGTGTCCTGGTGGGTGAGGTCCGGTGCCGGCGATGAATGCGTGTCGTCTCAGGTATGTCTCGATGCACGTCTATTCTAACCAACTTTCACGATCCTGTCTAGCTTTTCGTCCCATCGATGTCCGGATGGGTGGCGGCTTACGTATGCCGCCGCGGGCGATCGCGTATGCTCACGGCAGGCGCCAGGTGAGCGCCCGCTTGGGGCCCGCCGTGGTACGGCGCCATCACCGTCGTTGTGCCCGCCCCCGGCCGGGCGCATCATGGGACGGGGTTGGAGGCCGGGAATGCGGTCCGCCCGACCTCCCCCTCCGGGGGCGTCCGGAATGGGGCCGCCGCGAGGGGCTGCCTTGATGAACTGCCGGACGACACCGTCCACGGAGGTTCATTTTACGACGAACTCTTGATTAATCCGGAGGCCCGGGATTAGTATGCATGCGTCAGACGTCAGACGTGGCCCCGTCCCGGGCCGCGCCCGCCCGCGGCCTGGCCGCGATCCCCCGGGGGCATCCCCATGAGCGTGACGGACCTTCAGACGCCCCGCGTCCCCGCCGTTCCCCTGGCGCCTCCGGGCGAACACGCCGCGCTGCCGCTGGCGGCGTGGACCCGCGACGTGCGGCCCTCGATCATCCAGCGGATGCTCTCGTTCAGCGGCCGCGCGGACCTGGTGACGTTCGCGCTGGGGCTCCCCGCGCCGGAGCTCTTTCCCGTGGACGGGCTGGCGCGCGCGGCGGAGCGGGTGCTGCGGTCGGACGCGGACTCGCTGCAGTACAAGCCGGGCTACCACCCGCTCAAGGAGCAGGTGGTGCGCATCATGGCGCGGCGCGGGGTGCAGTGCGCGCCGGAGCAGGTGTTCCTCACGACGGCCGCGCAGCAGGCGCTCAGCCTGGTTTCGCGCGTCCTGCTGGAGCCGGGCGGCACCCTGCTCTGCGACGAGCTCGTCTACATGGGGTTCAAGCAGGTGATCGAGTCGTACCGGCCGCGCATTCTGGCGGTGGGGACGGACGTGGAGACGGGGATGGACGTGGACGCCGTGCAGCGCCACCTGGAGAGCGGCGAGCGCCCCGCCTTCATCTACTGCGTCACCGACGGCCACAACCCCATGGGGTGCAGCCTGAGCCGCGGCAAGCGCGAGCGGCTGGTGGAGCTGGCGGCGCGGTACGGCGTGCCCGTCGTGGAAGACGACGCGTACGGCATGCTGTACTACGAGCGCCCCGAGCCGCCCCTGCGCGCGCTGGAGGAGCGCTGGGTGCTGTACGTGGGCTCGTTCAGCAAGGTGCTGGCGCCCAGCTTCCGGCTGGGGTGGATCGTGGCGCCGCGGGAGCTGGTGCCCGTGCTGGGGTGCGCCAAGGACGGCGCGGACCTGGACATGGCCAGCTTCAGCCAGCGCGTGGCGGCGGAGTACCTGGCCACCGGGGACTTCGGCGAGCACCTGGCGCGCGTCCGGGCGGAGTACCGCGTGCGCCGCGACCTGATGCTGGAGCTGCTGCGCACGGAGTTCCCCGCCGGGTCGCGGTGGAGCACGCCCTGCAACGGCGCGCTCATCTGGGCGGAGCTGCCGGAGGGCTACGACACCGGCGCGCTGCTGGAGACGGCGATGGCGGCCGGGGTGGCCTACGTCCCGGGCGACGCCTTCGCCGTGCCGGGGAGCGGGGCGGGGCGGGGCGGAATGCGGCTGAACTTCTCCTACTGCAAACCCGAACAGATTCGCGAGGGAATGGCGCGGCTGGGCCGGGTGCTGCGGGAGAACGGCTGACCGGCTTTCGGACAGCGCGGTTCACGGATATCGTAGAGGGGCGGACCGCCGGGCGCGG
>DATABT010000758.1:0-12106 GCA_036259455.1 Longimicrobium sp.
CGCCGCCGCGCCCACCGTCAGCACGGTGGCGGAGAGCTCGGGATACGTCCCCGTCTGCATGCGCAGGCGGGCGCGGTCCGCCCACTCGTCCAGCGCGGCGATCGTCGAGAGCAGCCTTACCGGCTCCGGCGCGCGGGTAAGCGAGCGCGCGGCGAAGCGCATCATCTCGTCTTCCACCTGCAGCGCGTCTTCGACCTTTCCCGCCGTGCGGAACTTCGCCGCGCGGTCGCGCATCTCCCGCAGCGCGCCCAGCGCCGCGCCCTCCGGGCCGACGTACGGAAGCCAGGTGTCCACCCGCGGCAGCTGCGCGGGCTCGGCCACGGCCACCCACACGCCGCCCGCCGCGTGCTGCACGAACGAAGTGGGCGCCGTGGGCGCGTCTTCGCAGGCGCTGAGCAGCAGCAGGGCGGCCAGCGCGGCAAGGCGCGCGGGGCGGCGGAACGAGGGCATTCGGGAGATGGAAACGGGTACCACGAAAGGCGGACGGGAGAGCCCCTGAAGTGTAGACACGATCGCCCCCGCGGTCAACGGGCGGGGGCTCCGCGTGCTTGACACCGTTTCCGGCCGCGGGATAGGTTGACGGACGTTCGAACCACGTTCCATGACGCTGCACCAGGGCCTGATGACCGACGAGAGAAGCGCGTACGACGAGAAGCTGGAGAGCATTCTCCGGACCGCCGCGCAGATCTTCGCGGAGAAGGGCTACCACCAGGCCAGCATCCGCGACATCGCGCGGGCCACGGGGGTGAGCCTTTCGGGGCTGTACTACTACTTCAACAGCAAGGAAGAGCTGCTCTTCCTCATCCAGGACCACGCGTTCGGCACGCTGCTGGGCAACCTGGAGCGGCTGCTGGAGGGCGAGACGCAGCCCCTGCGGCGCCTGCGCCTGCTGATGGAGAACCACCTTCGCTACTTCATCGCCAACAAGGCGGAGATGAAGGTGCTCTCCCACGAGGCCGAGGCGCTCACGGGCGACTTCAGGCGCCGGGTGAACGCCAAGAAGCGGCGCCTGACGGAGATCGCCATGGAGATCCTGTCGGAGCTGCGGCCCGACGGGGACCTGGACCCGCGCGTGGCGACGTTCGCCATGTTCGGGATGATGAACTGGCTGTACAACTGGCACCGGCCGGACCGCGACGTGTCGCTGGACAGGATCGTGGACGACATGTACCGCATCTTCGTCGACGGGTACCTGCCGGCCGGCGCCGTGGTGCCCGCCGGGGCCACGGACGCCACGCCGGGCGACAGCCGCCCCAGCATCTGGCGCACGCCGGGGGCCGACGAGTAGGATGCCGCCCGCGCACGCGCGCGCGATCACTTTTCCTATCTTGAACCAGACGAGAACGATGGCTACCGCGACCGCTGAAGTCCCGACCGAGACCCAGACGCTGGTGCACTACGAGGTGCAGGACGGCGTCGCCATCTTCACGCTGGACGACCCGCCGGCGAACACGTACACGCACGAGATGATGCGCCAGCTGGACGCGGCCATCCTCCGGGCGCGCTTCGACACGTCGGTGGACGTGATCGTCATCACGGGCAAGGGCGAGAAGTTCTTTTGCGCCGGCGCCAACATCAACATGCTGCAGAAGGCCGATCCCACCTGGAAGTACTACTTCTGCCTGCACGCCAACGAGACGCTGCTGCGGCTGGAGCACACGCCCAAGCTGGTGATCGCGGCGCTCAACGGCCACACGGTGGGCGGCGGCCTGGAGATCGCCATGGCGGCGGACCTGCGCATCGCCCGCCGCGGCGCGGGCAAGGTCGGCCTGCCCGAGGTGGCGCTGGGCGTGCTCCCCGGCACCGGCGGCACGCAGCGGCTGACCAAGCTGGTGGGCACCAGCAAGGCCATCGAGCTGATGGTGCAGGGGAACAACATCGACTTCGACGAGGCCGCGGGGATGGGCATCGTCAACCGGGTGATCGACGCCGACGGGCGCGACGCCTTCCTGGCGCAGGTGCTGGAGTACGCGCGCCAGTTCACGCGCCCCAACAAGGCCACCTTCGCGGTGGGCAACATCAAGCGCAGCTGCCAGAGCGGCGCGGAGCTCCCGCTGGAGCAGGGCCTCGCACTGGAGCGCGAGCTGCAGGCGCTGCTCTTCAACTCGCAGGACGCCAAGGAAGGGCTGAACGCCTACGTGGAGAAGCGCACGGCGCAGTTCATCGGCAAGTAAGCCGCACGGGTGAAGGCGAAGGCGCTCGATCGGGTGATCGGGCGCCTCTCGTCGTTGGAGGAGACGGGGGACTGGGGGACAGGGAATAGGGAATAGGGAATAGGGAATAGCGGCAAAACCCCTGGGGAGGTTTGCCTGGGTGGACCCGGCGGTGTATTTACGTGAGTTCCGCGCGAGACTCCGCGGCTCACCGTCCGCGAAGGCGGACTTGGTGAGGTTCCAGCTGCGGTTTCAATCGCCGGAGCGCGGCTGGACGAAAATGCTGCGTGCCCGCGGCTCGCGCTCGGAAGTTCTCCCCCTCTCCGAGAGGAACGAGCGGGGAGGCGGCCGGGGGAAGGGGCCCCGGCAATGCAGTCGAAGCCGACGCACTGAACGCAGAGCTGATCTGCACTTTCAAGATACGGAAAAGATGACCGACACGGCGACGCTGGAGATCCAGCCGGGACGGCTGTTCATCGGGGGCGAGTGGCAGGACGCGGCCTCCGGAGAGACGTTCGAGACCATCAACCCGGCCACCGCCGAGCCGCTCACCACGGTGGCTCAGGCCGCGGCGGAGGACGTGGACCGCGCCGTGAAGGCGGCGCGCGCGGCCTTCGAGGCCGACAGCTGGCAGAAGCTGGACTCGCGCAAGCGCGGCAAGCTGCTGTACGCCATCGCCGACCAGCTGGAGGCGCGCGCGGACGAGCTGGCGCGGCTGGAGACGATGGACAACGGCAAGCCCGTGCGCGAGGCGCGGATGATCGACATCAAGGAGTCGATCGACTGCTTTCGCTACTACGCGGGGTGGGCGGACAAGATCAGCGGCGACGTGATCCCCGTCCCCGGGCCGTACCTCAACTACACGCGCCGCGAGCCCGTGGGCGTGTGCGGGGCCATCATCCCCTGGAACTATCCCCTGCAGATGGCCGCGTGGAAGGTGGCGCCGGCCATCGCCTGCGGGAACACGGTGGTCCTCAAGCCCGCGGAGCAGACGCCGCTCACCGCGCTGGAGCTGGCCCGCTGCGCCGCCCAGGCGGGGCTGCCGGCCGGCGTGCTGAACGTGGTGACGGGCTTCGGCGAGCCGGCGGGCGCGGCGCTGGTGGCGCACCCGGACGTGGACAAGATCGCCTTCACGGGATCGACCGCGGTCGGCAAGATCATCCAGAAGCAGGCGGCCGACACGCTCAAGAAGGTGTCGCTGGAACTGGGCGGAAAGAGCCCCAACATCGTCCTGGACGACGCGGACGTGGACGCGGCGGTCAAGGGCGCGTCGATGGCCATCTTCTACAACACGGGCCAGGCGTGCACGGCGGGCTCGCGGCTGCTGGTGCACGAGAAGATCCGCGACGAGTTCGTGGAAAAGCTGCTGAAGCGCGCGGCCGGCTTCGTTCCCGGCGACCCGCTCGATCCCAAGACGCGCCTGGGGCCGCTGGTGAGCGAGGAGCAGCTGGACCGGGTGATGGGGTACATCGCGCAGGGCAGGAGCGAGGGCGC
This sequence comes from Longimicrobium sp., assembly GCA_036259455.1. GTDB lineage: Bacteria > Gemmatimonadota > Gemmatimonadetes > Longimicrobiales > Longimicrobiaceae > Longimicrobium. The sequence continues at coordinate 3,648 of DATABT010000758.1, forward strand.
CAACCTGCTGATGGGCGGCGACCGCGTGGAGGTCAACGGCAAGCGTGGCTACTTCATGAACCCCACCATCTTCGGTGAGGTGGAGCCGAAGATGGTCATCGCCTGCGAGGAGATCTTCGGCCCCGTGCTGGCGGTGCAGACGTTCAGCGAAATGGAGGAGGCCATCCAGATCGGCAACGCCACGGAGTACGGACTGGCGGCCGCGGTGTGGACGCGCGACGTGCGCAGGGCCCACCACGTGGCGCACCAGCTGCGCGCGGGCACGGTGTGGATCAACACCTACCACAACCTGGACACGGCGAGCCCCTTCGGCGGCTACAAGCAGTCCGGCTACGGCCGCGAGCTGGGCCGCTACGCGCTGGACCTGTACACGCAGGTCAAGAGCGTCTGGGTGAACCTGGGATAATCGAGTACCGACACGAGTACCCGGCACGTAGATTGTACCGGGTGCTCGTGGACTTCAAAGCTGGAGGCGCGATGCGAATGGAGCTGACGGCCATCTATCGGCGGGTGCCGGAAGGGGGATACGTGGCTTCCGTGAAGGAAATCCCCGGCGCTCTCACGCAAGGAGAGACGCTCGAGCAGGCGCGTGCCAATCTTGAGGACGCAGTGCGCCTGATAATCGAAACGGCGAGCATGGATGCCGAAGAAGAAGTGACCGGTGAGTCGGTCATCTACGAACCGCTCCTCATCGGTGAAGCGGCGTAACCTGATCCGGCACCTGATCGAGAACAACTGCAGAGAAAAGCGCGAAGGAAGCAATCACTCCATTTGGGTCAGCGACGTAACAGGCGCTTGGGCGAGCATTCCGCGACACACGGAGATCAAAGAGACGCTCGTGAAAGACATTTGCAAGCAGCTCGGTATTCCTCGTCCCTGAAGCATCGCTCCTATTGTACATGACCGACGCATACATCCTGGACGCCTGCCGCACCCCCGTGGGGCGGTTTGCAGGCGCCCTTGCCTCCGTGCGACCGGATGATCTGGCCGCCACCGTGGTCAAGGCGATCGTCACGCGGACGGGCATCGACCCGTCCGTGGTGGACGACGTGATCTTCGGGTGCGCCAACCAGGCGGGCGAAGACAACCGCAACGTGGGACGGATGGCGCTCCTGCTCGCCGGCCTTCCCGTCTCCGTCCCTGGACAGACGGTGAACCGGCTGTGCGGATCGGGGCTGGAGGCGGTGCGCAGCGCCATGCACGCCATCCGCGCGGGCGAGGGCGAGACCTTCATCGCGGGCGGCGTGGAGAGCATGACCCGCGCGCCCTGGGTGATGCTGAAGCCGGAGGAGGGCTACGCCCGCGGCGTTCCCCAGATGGCGGACTCGCTGCTCGGCTGGCGCTTCGTGAACCCGAAGATGCCGGCGGAGTGGACGGTCTCGCTGGGCGAGACGGCGGAGATCGTGGCGGAGGAGTTCGGCGTGACGCGCGAGGACCAGGACGCCTTCGCGCTCCGCAGCCAGCAGCGCGCGGCGCGGGCCATCGCCGCGGGCCACTTCGCCAGCGAGATCGTCTCCGTGGAGATCCCGCAGCGCAAGGGTCCCCCCAAGATCGTGGACACCGACGAGCATCCGCGCGCCGACACCACGGCGGAGGGGCTGGCGGCGCTGAGGGCGGCGTTCCGCAAGGAGCGCGGCACGGTGACGGCGGGCAACTCGTCGGGGCTGAACGACGGCGCGTCGGCGCTGCTGGTGGCGAGCGGCGCGGCGGCGGAGCGGCTGGGGCGCAGGCCCATGGCGCGCATCGTGGCCAGCGCGGTGGCGGGGGTGGAGCCGCACCGCATGGGCATCGGCCCGGTACCGGCCACGCGCAAGGCGCTGGCGCTGGCCGGGCTTTCCGTGGCGGACCTGGGGCTGGTGGAGCTGAACGAGGCGTTCGCGGCGCAGTCCGTGGCCTGCGTGCGCGAGCTGGGCATCGACCCGGAGATCGTCAACGTCTCCGGCGGCGCGGTGGCCGTGGGGCACCCGCTGGGCTCGTCGGGCGCGCGCATCCTTACCACGCTCGTCCACGAGATGCACCGGCAGGGCGTGCGCTATGGCCTCGCTTCGATGTGCATCGGCGTGGGCCAGGGGATCTCGATGATCGTGGAGCGGGTCGAGGGATGAGCGCGCCCGCATCTTCCGCATCCGCCGACACCGTCCTGCTGCGCATCGAGAACGGCGTCGCCTGGATTACCCTCAACCGCCCGGACCGGCTGAACGCCTTCGCCGGCACCATGCGCGACGACCTGCACGACGCCATCGACCGCGCTGCATCATCCCCCGACGTGCGGGTGATGGTGATCACCGGCGCGGGCCGCGGCTTCTGCACCGGCGCGGACGTGGAGGTGATGAGCGACCTCCTCGGCCGCGGCGACGACGCGACCTTCGAAACGCTGGTGCAGGCGGGGATACGCGTGGTGCAGCGGCTGCGGTCCGTGGAGCAGCCCGTGATCGCGGCGGTGAACGGGCCGGCGGCGGGCGCGGGCGCGTCGCTGGCGCTGGCGTGCGACTTTCGCGTGGCGTCGGAGCGCGCGACCATCGGCATCACCTTCAACCGCATCGGCCTGCACCCGGACTGGGGCGCCACGTACACCCTGCCGCGCCTCGTCGGCCCCGGCCGCGCCGCGGAGCTCGTGATGTCGGGGCGGATGGTGGAGGCGCGCGAGGCCGAGCGCATCGGCCTCTTCGAGCGCGTGGTGGCGGAGGACTGGTTCGATGACGAGGTGAAGAAGCTGGCGAAGGAGCTCGCCGCCAAACCGCCGATGGCGCTGCGCCTGGCGAAGCGGACCCTCGCGGACTCGTTCGAATCGGACCTGGACTCCATGCTCGCCGCCGAGCGCGAGCAGCAGATGCGCTGCTTCCGCTCCGCCGACGCGAAGGAAGGCATCACCGCGTTCAACGAGAAGCGGAAGCCGGTGTTCCGGGGGGAGTAGCGGCGAGGCAGGGCCCCGCCGGGGCGAATGAATTCGCGGCAACGAGCACGTGATGTCTGGCTGCGCGAACGGCTCGTGCATCGCCCTGGCGATACGCGCTTTGGCCGGCCCCGCGCCCGCGGTCGAATTGAATTGCAACCGCGGCCTCTTCGCGCCGCGCCAACCCCGCGGAAGCCGCAGTTGAAGCCTCGCGCAGTTTGCGAGGCTTTCCGCGTTTGTTGCGGCGAGTTTACTCGCTCGTCACGGCTTCGGCGGCACCACGGAGACTCCGGCTCCGGATCAGCGGATCTACAAGAACTCCGGCGCCGCGTTCGGCTGCCCTTCCGCAAAGCGCGACGGGCGCAGGGGATGGACGTCCATCGAGGACGCCGATCCGTCCAGAATCATCTCCGCGAGCAGCTGGCCCAGCGCGGGGGAGTGCATCACGCCGTGGCCGGAGGAGCCGTTGGCGAGATACAGGTTCTCGACGCCGGGCGCGGGGCCCAGCAGCACGTGCCGATCCGGCGACGTCTCGTACAGCCCGGCGATGCACATCGACCGATCCACTTTCGCGTCGCGCATGCACGGGAGCCAGCGGTGCGCGCGGGCGAGGACCTCCGGGAGCCACGCCTCGTCGAACGTGGTGCGAAACGGATCCGCGGGGTCGTGCTGGTCGCTCCAGAGCATGACCCCGCGGCCGTCGCGCACGCGCAGGTGGAACTCCGCTTCGACGAAGATGGTGAGCGGCATGCACTCCGGCAGCGCCGCGAACGGCTCCGTCACCGCCACCTGCCGCCGCTTGGGCGCGACGGGGATGTCCACGCCGGCCATCGCCGCCACCCTGCCCGCCCACGCGCCCGCGGCGTTCACCACCGCGCCCGCGCCGATCTCACCCGCCTCCGTCTGCACGCCGGCAACGCGGCCGCCGCGCACGCGCATGCCACGGACGGGGGCGCCGAACTCGAACCGCACGCCCATCCGCCGCGCGCCGTCCGTGTAGCCGCGCAGGATTTCCAGCGGGCGCGTGAATCCATCCGTCGGACAGTAGACGCCGCCCACGAGCCCCTCCGCGTTCACGGCCGGGTTGATGCCGAGCGCCTCGTCCACCGTCACCCGGCGCGCGTCGGCCACGCCCAGCGCGCGCTGCATGGCCTGCGCGTCCAGAAGCGCGTCGAGCGTCTCCTGGCGCTCCGTCAGGAACAGGTAGCCGCAGGGGCGGTAGCCGGGGTCCACGCCCACCTCGTCGGCGAAGCGCAGCAGCTTTTCGCGCGCGAGCAGCGACAGCCGCACGTTGGGCTCCGAGCCGAACTGCACGCGGAATCCGCCCGTCGCCTTGCCGGTGCTCCCCATCCCCGGGCGTTCGGCGGCGTCCAGCACCAGCACGCGCGTGCAGCCGCGCGACGACAGGTGCCACGCCGCGCTCGCGCCGATCACGCCGCCGCCCACGATCACCACGTCGTACGTATCCACCCTCGCCTCCGCAGCCGGGAACTCCTGCACGCGCGGACCGCCGTCCGCCCCTGATCCGCCGAATAATCACCCCCGCTCGCCGACGGCGAAAGACCGGGTGAAGTAGCGAGCGGCACGCGTCGCGCGTACTTTGGCCCAGCGCACCGCCGGGAGCCGCCGCCGCGCACGGGAGGGGACGGGATGGACGTGGAGCTGGGCATCATCGAGGGCTTTTATGGCCGGCCGTGGTCATGGGACGAGCGCGCCGCGACCGTCGCGTACCTCGAGCCGCACGGCTATCGCTTCTTCCTCTACGCGCCCAAGGCGGACGCGTACCTGCGGCGGCGCTGGCACGAGGACCACCCGCGCGAGACGGCGGACGGCCTGGCGCGGCTGGCGGCGCGCTGCGCGGACCAGGGCGTGCGCTTCGGCGTGGGCGTCAGCCCGTTCGAGGTGCAGACGTTCGGCGCGGCGGAGAAGGATGCGCTGGGGCGCAAGCTGGCGTACTTCGATTCCCTCGGCGCGCGCGACCTGGCGATCCTCTTCGACGACATGCGCGGCGACGTCCCCGGGCTGGCGGGAACGCAGCTGGAGATCGTGGACTGGGCGGCGGGGCGCACGAAGGCGGACCGCATCATCGTCTGTCCTAGCTACTACAGCGACGACCCCGTCCTTCCGCGCGTGTTCGGCCGGCCGCCGGAGGGATACCTGGAGGCGCTGGGGGCGGGCCTCGATCCGCGCATCGAGATCTTCTGGACGGGCGAAGAAGTCTGCTCGTTCGAGATCTCACCCGGCCACCTGCGGCGCGTCACGGACCAGATCCGCCGCAAGCCGTTCCTGTGGGACAACTATCCCGTGAACGACGGGCAGCGGATGTCGCAGTACCTGCACGTCCGCGGCTTCACCGGGCGGCCGGCGGAGATGGCGGGGCTGATCGCGGCGCACGGCATCAACCCCGCCCTGCAGCCCACGCTCACCTGCATTCCCGCCCTCACGCTGGTCGAGAGCTACCGGCGCGGGGACGAGTACGCGTACGGCGCGGCGATGCGGCGCGCGGCCGTCCAGGTGCTGGGCCAGGAGCTGGGGACGCGGCTGTACGAGGACACGCTCATCCTCCAGGACCTCGGCCTGGACCGGCTGGACGGGCGCGAGGCGGAGCTGCGCGAGCGCTACGGCGGGTTCGACCACCCCGGCGCGCGCGAGATCATCGCCTGGCTGAACGGCCACTACCGCATCACGGACGAGGTCGTCCAGACGCAGTAATCATCCCAACCACTCCAACGCTGAATCCAGTGGCAGACGATCGGATCATCCACCGCGTGGCCGTCCTGGGCGCGGGGACCATGGGGAACGGCATCGCGCAGGTGTGCGCGATGGCCGGGTGCGACGTGTCGCTCTACGACGCGCAGCCGGAGGCCACCGAGCGGGCACTCAACGCCATCCGCGGCAACCTGGAAAAGGGCGTGGAGCGCGGAAAGGTGAGCATCGAGACGCGCGATCTGGCCATGCGCAGCCTGCGCAAGGCCGCCGACGTGCAGGGCGCCGCGGCGGACGCGGACCTGGTGGTCGAGGCCGTGCCGGAGCGGATGGAGCTCAAGACGCAGATCTTTGCCGAGCTGGACCGCCTTGCCCCCGCGCACGCCATCCTCGCCTCCAACACCTCGTCGCTCAGCGTCAGCCGCATCGCCGCGGCCACGGGACGGGCGGAGCGCGTGATCGGACTGCACTTCTTCAACCCCGTGCACATCATGAAGCTGCTGGAGGTGGTGCGCGGAAAGGAGACGTCGCAGGAGACGGTGGATGCGTCCCTCGCGTTCGCCACCCGCATCGGCAAGGAGCCCATCGTGGTCACCGACACGCCCGGCTTCGCGTCGTCGCGGCTGGGCGTGGTCCTGGGCCTGGAGGCAATGCGGATGGTGGAGCAGGGCGTCGCCAGCCCGCAGGACATCGACAAGGCGATGGAGCTGGGCTACAACCATCCCATGGGCCCGCTCAGGCTGACGGACCTGGTGGGGCTGGACGTGCGCCTGGGGATCGCCGAGTACCTGCACGGCGAGCTGGGCGGCGAGCAGTACCGTCCCCCGGAGCTGCTGCGGCGGATGGTGGCGGAGGGAAAGCTGGGGAAAAAGAGCGGGCGGGGATTCTACGACTGGACGCAGGAGGGCCGGTGAGCCTGTACGAGACGCTGCGGGTGGAGCAGGACGGCGCCGTCGCCATCCTCACCGTCAACCGCCCGGAGAAGCGAAACGCGCTCAGCGGCCAGGTGCGCGCGGAGCTCATCGCCGCCCTCGACGCCCTGCGCGACGACGGCGCCGTGCGCGTGCTGGTCGTCACGGGCGCGGGCGACAGGGCGTTCGTCGCCGGCGCCGACATCGCCGAGTTCGCCGGGCGCACGCCGCTGGAGCAGCGCGCCACCATGACGGGCCGCCGCGTGTTCGACGAGATCGCCGCGTATCCCAAGCCCGTGATCGCCATGATCAACGGCTTCTGCCTGGGCGGGGGATGCGAGCTGGCGCTGGCGTGCGACGTCCGCATCGCCGCGGACACCGCGAAGCTGGGGCAGCCGGAGATCAACCTGGGAATCATCCCCGGCGGCGGCGGCACGCAGCGCCTGCCGCGCGTGGTGGGGATGGGCCAGGCGATGCGCCTCGTCCTCTCCGGCGAGATCATCGACGCCGCCGAGGCGCTGCGCATCGGCCTGGTGGACGTGGTGCACGCCGCGGCGGACCTGCGCGAGCGGACGCTGGAGTTCGCGCGGGCGATGGCGGCCAAGTCGCCGGTGGCGCTGCGCATGGCCAAGTCCGCCGTCCGCGCCGCCGCCGAGATGCCGCTCGCCGCCGGTTTGCGGTACGAAACCGAGCTGTTCGTCACCTGCTTCGCCAGCGACGACAAGCGAGAAGGCGTCGCCGCGTTCCTGGAGAAGCGCCCGGCGGAGTTCAGGGGGCGCTGAACGCCGCCGCACGCGGACGGCACGGAGGCACGGCGAGAGGGCGCGGAGACGACTTCGAATCGGCTCCGCGTCCTCCGCGTGAACGTGCCGTCGCCGGCTTCCACGCAGAGGCCGCTACTTCACCGCGACGCCGGCGTCGCCGAGCAGGTTGCGCGCCTGCTGGCCAATCCAGGGCAGTTCCCACTCCTGCCCGCGGAACGCGGCCCACATCAGCGCCAGCCACAGCACCAGGCTGGCCAGCCCCACCACCAGCGCCAGCCCCAGCGAGAAGAGCCAGCCGATGAAGGGAATGCTCTCCAGGATGGCGTGCGCGATCCTCAGCACGAAGTTCAGGATGATGAGCACCACGCCCACCAGCGTGGACTGCATGGCGTGAAAGCGCACGAACCGGCTCTCCTTTTCCATGATGAGAAAGGCGATGCCGGTGAGGGGGCCCAGCACGTACGCCAGCGCGCCGGCCACGTTGTCGGCCAAGCCGGTCGTGGAATTCGGGTTCTGCGTAGACATGCGCTGCTCCTGGTCTGCGGTGGGACTGACGGCGCGGAAATCGGGGTGTGCCCGCATGATACTGCGCGGGGTGCACGCCATCAATCATCCCGTGCCCCCGCGCGTGAGGAAGCGCCTGTCGCGCGAGCCCGGGGGGGCATAGATTTGACGCCGCCGCGAGTACACCACCCTCTCATCCGGCGCCGCGGCACTCCCCCACCGCTACGCACCCGATCCGCCACGCCCATGCTCGAGACCTTCACCATCGAAACGTTCCAGCCGCGGCTGGGCGAGATCTTCCACATCGTGGTGGACGACGGGACCCGTCTGCCCACCAAGCTCACGGAAGTGTTCCCCTGGGGCGAGGGCGCCGCGGCGGGACGCGACCGGCACCCGTTCTCCCTCATCTTCCACACCGTCCCTGAAGCCGTGTACGAGCAGAAGATGTATCGGGTGGAGAACGAGAACATGGAGCCGTTCGAGCTCTTCCTGGCCCCCATCGGCCCCGACGAACGCGGCATGCGCTACGAAGCCGTGTTCACCTGATCCGGGCGACGGACGACAAACGAGGAGGGGCGGACGGTGATCAGGGCGTGTTGCAGCTCGCCACCGCCGTGAAGGTGCCCGAGCCGGCCGTGGTGCTCACGGGACCAATCCCGCCGGCCAGCGTGTTCTGCGCCG
>DATABT010000759.1:0-1695 GCA_036259455.1 Longimicrobium sp.
GCCGGCGCCTGCGGCGACCTGACCGTTCCCGACTACAACAACCCGGCGGTGGACGAGTTCGTAAACAACCCCACGGCGGGCGCCGTGCGCGCCGCCGCCACGGGGCTGCAGATCGGCGGGCGCATCGGGCTCACCGAGCGCACGGGGTACGTGGCCATGCTGGGCGTGGTGGGACGCGAGAGCTACATCCTGGACAGCTCCGACCCGCGCTACGTGAGCGAGCTGCTGCAGGGCCCGCTCTCCAACAGCGGCGCGTTCGGCGCCGGCATGTGGACGGCGCGCTACGCCAACATCCGCGGTGCCAACCTGCTGCTGCAGGCGCTGGAGAACGTGCAGGGCTTCACGGCGGCGCAGGAAGAGGCCATTCGCGGGTGGGCCAAGACGTGGATGGCGCTGGACCTTCTTCTCGTCATCAACACGCGCGACGTGAACGGCGCGCCCATCGACGTGGAGGGCGCGTTCGACGTGCCGGCGCCGTTCGCCACCCGGGCGGCGGTGTTCCAGCGCATCGTGCAGCTGCTGGACGAGGGGCGCACCCACCTGCAGGCGGGCGGCACGGCCTTCCCCTTCTCCGTGGGCGGGGGGCTGGCGCCGTTCAACACGCCGCAGACCTTTCTGCAGTTCAACCGGGCGCTGCGGGCGCGCGTGGCCGTGTACCTGGGCGACTACGCGGGGGCCATCACCCTGTTCCCGCAGACCTTCCTGAGCACCTCGGCGGACCTGGATCTAGGTGCGTACCACACCTACGCCACCAGCGAAGGCACGGGCAACGACCTCTCCAACGTCAACAACTACGCCCGCCCGGGGCTGGTGAGCGACGCGGAGACGCAGCAGGGAAGCACCACGGTAGACCGGCGCGTGGTTGAAAAGATCGGCGTGCACCCGTCGCCGCGCTCGCAGCAGGGCGTGGGGTCGGACCGGCAGTTCCTGCTGTACCCCGACGCGTCAGCGCCGCTGCCCATCATCCGCAACGAGGAGCTCATCCTGCTGCGGGCCGAGGCGCGGTGGTTCACGGGCGACAGGCCGGGGGCCACGGCGGACCTGAACCTGATCCGCACGCAGTCGGGCGGGCTGGCGCCCATCGGGCAGCCGGCGACGGACGCGGAGTTCGTCACCGCGCTGCTCAAGGAGCGCAAGTACTCGCTGATGTTCGAGGGGCACCGGTGGATCGACGCCCGGCGGTTCGGCCGCCTGGAGTCGCTGGGGCGCGACGTGGCCACCCACATCATCGTGCCGCGGTGGTCCATCCCCGAGGCCGAGTGCCTGGCCCGCGACCTTGCCTCCCCCTGCGACCTGGGCGCCTGACCGCCCCGTCGTGACGGGATTGAACACGAAGGCGCCGCACGGAGAACCGTGCGGTGCCTTCGTGCATGCGGCGCCTCCCGCAAATCACGGGCTGCAGCCCGCGGCTATGACTGCCCACAAGCCCCGCCCCGGGCTCGCGGAGCTCGCCCGGCGGGGCTTTACCTGCCCGCGTGCGCTGGTGTAGTGCCTTTCAAGTGCCGTGCTGTTTCCGCGGAATGATGGGCCAGCCGGGTAGCCCAATCGCGCCCAACAAAACGACACGAAACTTCAGCCTCACTCCACGAGACCCGTGCGGGACGGCGGCCATGGCGCAAAAGCAGAGGCGGCTGCCCTTCCCTGTAATCTGTCCCCCCGTCCCCCTTTTCCCTTGTCCCCTTGTCCCCTTGTCCC
>DATABT010000760.1:0-3712 GCA_036259455.1 Longimicrobium sp.
CGGAGGGCGAGCCAGGACGCGCGCACGGCCTGGCTCCCCCCGGCGAACGGGTGCGGCCCCAGGTCGTCCGCGGCGTCCGCCTGCCGCACGCGCACGCGGGCCCAGTCCGCCTCCAGTTCCTCCGCCACCAGCATGGCGAGCGAGGTCCGCACGCCCTGCCCCATCTCCGGCACCGGGATGGTCACCGTCACCTCGCCCGCGGTGTCGATCTCCAGGAACGCGCCAAAGCGCCGGCGCTCGGGCGGCGGGTCCGCGCCGCCCCGTCCCCAGCCGGGAAGCGCGACGGCGACCAGGAGACCGCCGGCCGCGCCCGCGCCGACGGCGATGAACGTGCGCCGCGTCATGCGATCTTCCATGGCCTCAGCCCTTGTTCAAGAAGCGGCTTGTTTGACTAAAGCGCCTCGATTTCCTGAGGGAGCGCACACGAGGAACCGTACGCTGGCTGGTTCTTGGGGCGACCGAAGGATCCAATCTCGGCCGCACCAGGGCCGGCTTCCGAGCTTCGATCCAGCCCCTTCGTTCTGCCGGCGAGATCCTTCGGTCGGCGCCAGAGTGCTTCGTCGCAGCGAGCCATGCGCGGCGCCTCCCTGAATAGAAAGGAACCGGACGAGGTCCGTCGAGCGGGGCGTGGCACCTGCGCGGGCGAGTAGATTTCTCAGTCGGCGCCACGGGTTCCTGCACCGGCAGCGATCACGCGGCGCCTCCTTCGAAATGACAGCCGTGGCGTGAGCGACTTTCATCCCCACAGGGTGCGCGTAGCGCCGAATGACTCAGGAAATCCAGGTGCTCCTGGTACATCCTTGAACACATCCTCAGCCTTCCCGGGCGAGCTCGCCGGCACGGCGAACGGCCCGGCGGATGCGCGCGTAGGTGCCGCAGCGGCAGAGGATGGGCGACATCGCCTGCTCCACCTCGGCCTCCGACGGGCTAGGCGTGCGCGCGAGCAGGGCCGCCGCGGTCATGATCTGCCCCGCCTGGCAGTAGCCGCACTGCGGCACGTCCTCCTCTACCCAGGCCCGCTGCACGGGGTGGGTTCCGTCCGCGGAGAGCCCCTCGATGGTGGTGATCGCGGCCTCCCCCACCCGCGCCACGGGAATCCGGCAGGAGCGGACGGGGATGCCGTCGCGGTGCACCGTGCACGCGCCGCAGAGCCCCATCCCGCATCCGTACCTGGTGCCGTGCAGCTCCAACTCGTCCCGCAGCACCCACAGGAGCGGCGTGTCCGCGGGGACGTCCACCGTGCGGCGCCGGCCGTTGATCCGAAGTTCGTAGGGCAACGTCATCCTCCCGGGGGGCTGGGGCGTGCGATCCCTGTCAGTCTACCGGACCGCGCCGCAGGGGAGGTAGCCCGCGTCCGCGGACGGGCGCCCACGGCCGGCGAGCCGGCGCCAGGAGCGGACGAGCCGCCGCGCGGGCCGCCGGATTCGCCGCCGGATGCGGCTCCCGGCGGGGTTCCGCGCCCCGATTCGCATTGACCGGCGGGGCGCCGCGTGGTTTCATTGGTCGCATGGACTCCCCCCGCGCCCGTCCGCCCTGGCTGCCCTGGTGGCTCCTCGTGCCCGTCGCCGCGACGATGCTGGGGCTCGTGGACGCCACCCAGGTGCAGTACGACCGCGCGCTGCGCGGCGAGCCCATCTCCTGGGGGCACGCGCTCGTGCACGGGCTGCCGCGCTGGTACGCCTGGGCCCTGCTCGCGCCGCTCGTGGTGGGCGTGGCGCGGCGGGTGGAGCGGGCGCGGCTGGGGCCCGCACGCACCGTCCTCCTGCACCTGCCGGCCGCCGTCCTCATCACCCTGCTGCAGGTGGCGCTCGTCTCCGCCGCCAGCAACCTGTACCACCAGGGGGAGGACCCGCTCGGCCAGCTTCGTCCCGCCTTCCTGAAGTACGGGGGGCTCACGTTCCTGGGCGGACTGGTGACCTACGCGCTCGCCGTGGGGGGTTGGTACGCGTGGGACATCAGCCGGCGCTACCGCGAGCGGGAGCGCGCGGCCGGCCACCTGGCCCTGCAGGCGTCGGAGCTCCGGTCGCAGCTCGCGGAGGCCCGGCTCAAGCAGCTCCAGTCCCAGCTGCAGCCGCACTTTCTCTTCAACACGCTGCACGCGCTTGGAGGGCTGGTGCTCAAGGGGGAGAACACGGCCGCCGTGCGGATGACGACCCGCCTGGCGGAGCTGCTCCGGCGTTCGTTGCGGGCGGCGGAGACCCCGGAGATCACCGTGGACGAGGAACTGCGGCTGCTGGACGACTACCTGGCCATCCAGCGGCTGCGGTTCGCGGACCGGCTGCAGGCGTCGGTGCGGGCGGATGCGGAGGTGCGCGGCGCGCTCGTCCCCACGCTCCTCCTGCAGCCCCTGGTGGAGAACGCCATCCGCCACGGCATCGAGAGGGACCCTGAGGCGCGGCGCGTGGAGGTGAGCGCCGAACGGGAGGGGGACCGGCTGGCTGTCTCCGTGCGGAACGAGGGGCCGGGCGTGGGCGCGGGGACGCCGGAGGAAGGCGTGGGGCTCCGGAACACCCGCGCCCGCCTGGAAAGCCTGTACGGGGGTGACGCGGTGCTCCGGATGGAGGACGCACCCGGCGGCGTGGAGGTGCGGGTCACGCTCCCCTTCCGCGTGGCGGGGGAGGCGGCATGGCCGTGATTCGCGCGCTGATCGTGGACGACGAGCCGCACGCCCGCGAAACCCTGCGGCTGCGGCTCTCCGCCGAGCCCGGGTTCGAGATCGTGGGGGAGGCGCGGAGCGGCGGCGAGGCGCTGCGGGCCATCACCGGCCTCCGTCCCGACCTCGTCTTTCTGGACGTGCGAATGCCGGACCTCTCCGGATTCGAGGTGCTGGATGCGCTGGAGACGGACGAGCTGCCGTTCGTCGTCTTCGTGACCGCGCACGACGAGTACGCGCTTGCCGCGTTCCGGGTGCACGCCCTCGCCTATCTGCTCAAGCCGTTCGACGACCTGCGCTTCGGCGAGGTGATGCAGCACGTCCGCCGGTTTTTCGCCGGCCCGGGGGGCGACGTGCGCGCGCACCTGGCGCAGCTGCTGGCGGAGCTGCGGGAGGCGGCGCCGGAGCGCGGCCGGCCGCTGGAGCGCCTGGTTGTGAAGCTGGGCGGCCGCACCTGGTTCGTGGCGGCCGAGGAGGTGGACTGGATCGAGGCGGAGGGCGACTACGCGCGGCTGCACTGCGGCGGAGCCACGCACCTGGTGTCGAAGACGATCACGGAGCTGGCCGCGGTCCTGGATTCGCGCCGCTTCGCGCGCATCCACCGCTCCACCATCGTGAACATCGGGCGCATCCGCGAACTGCACACCGAAGACCACCGCGACTTCACGGTGACGCTGGACGACGGCACCCTGCTCCGGCTGAGCCGCACCTACCGCCGCGCGCTGGAGGCGGCGGTCGGCGACCGGATCTGACGGCCCCGCGCGAAAGAGCCGGATCGCCCGGGAACGGGCCACACACCTTCCCTTGCTCGCCGGGAGCGCTCCACGGAGGTTTGTAATCCGGTTCTTCGTCGATTTCGTTGCAGGTAAGCAGGGCGACGCCGATGTCATTTCGAAGGAGGCGCCCGCTCTGCACTCAGCCCGTGCAGGAGTCCCATGGCGCCGACTGAGAAATCTACTCACCCGTGCAGGTGATCGGTCCCCGGCCCGGTCCTCGCCCCGCGTCTGTGCGGCGCATCCGGGGGCAAAGGGCGGCAACGGCGGCGGGCCACGAGCGTGG